>DATJOH010000104.1:0-8817 GCA_035507235.1 Acetobacteraceae bacterium | reverse complement strand
AGCGCGAAAAACTTCCACTGGCAGTGCCGATCGCCATCGTATTGTGGCCGGGATTTCTTCTGACGCTGACGCACGATACGACGGAGATCCTCGCCGCTGCGCTGCTGCTGGCCGGTCTGAGTGCCTGGCTCGCGCGGCGCTTCGTGGCGGGAGCTGCCTTTCTGGCGCTGGCGACATTAACGCGCGAAACCTCGATACTGCTTGTCGGCGGCCTCGCTAGCTTCGCGGCGGTGCGCTGCGTGCGCGATCGCAATAACCGCGCCGCGTGGCGCGAAGCTGGGTGCGCGGTGGCCGCAATTCTGGCGTTCCTGGCGTGGCGCCACGCCATGGGGGCGTATTGGGACGACAGCGCGAAAGCCTGGGGCGTTACCCACAACGCGGGTTGGCCGCTCGTGGGAATTGGGCAGACGGTTGTGGCAAATCTTCTTGGTCACGCGGTTGGGCTGGCGCACGTCCCGCGTAGCCGGGCCGCGCGGCCCATGACGCTTCTTGCCATCAGCGTGCTGCTTTGGTTTTGCTGGCACGGCGTGCTGGGCGCCGCGCGCCTGCTCCGCAACGATCGCGCGGCCGGTCTGGCTGCCGGCTGGTTACTGATCCTGGCACTGATGTCGACGCTCACCGCGAACGGGCCGTGGATAGAACTCTCCGCCTTTCTGCGTGCGTTTAGCGAATGCTGGATCCTGGGGTGGGTGCTTCTGGGAATGTCACGCGCCGGCGTGCGGGAATGGCGCTGGGTAGCGCTACCGGGCGTGCCGCTATTTGTGTACACCTGGAGCTTGTGCTGGCTGCAACTGCGTTGAGCCTATCAATGCGCGGCGGGAGCGACCCATTCAGTTGGCGGTGGCGGGTGGCAACGGCGCATCGGCGGGCGGGGTGCCCGGCTTGCCGGTGGTCCTTTTCACGTCGAGGCCGTCGACCGGGAACGTCAACACATAATCCTGCGGCATGCCGAGTTCGGCCACCACCTTCAATTGCCGCGCCCGTGCCAGGGCGTCCATGAAGCGATCATATTCCGCGAGATCATCGAGTTTCAGTTTGGTCTTTTTGTCATCCGATATATCCCGGAAACGATATGGATCGGGCGGCGCCTCGTCCCAGGACAGGCTGATCTCGCACGGATTGGCGGTGCAGGCCTCCTTCACCTTGGGGAAGATCACCGTTACGCTTTTGCCATACTGGTCGCTTTGCGCCAGATCGAGCGAGGCGGCGCCTGGCGGACTATTGGGTTCCGGGCCGCTGCCGACTACCTTGGCGTGCGTCGTCTCATCGCCCAGCAGCGGATCGATGGTGACGAAATACTCCCAGTCCTTCTCCCTGACCGGGACGCTCGGCGCACTCGCGACCACGGATGACTGGTCCATTGTAACAAGGGAGGGCAGGCGCGGCCGGAGCTGCACAAACGCGTAGGCGGCGCCAAAACAAACCAGCATGGCGGCGATCAGCCATTGCAGGCCGCGCTTGTTCATGCAGCTGCTGCAAATGCCCGCGCCACCGCCGACGCGCGCGCCGCAGAGCGCGCAGCGCCCGGTCAGTTGGCCAGGTCGCGTCGAGTGTCGAGAAAGCGCCACAGGTAAGACGTCCACATCCGCCGGCGGGTCTCTTACCAAAGGGTTACACAAATATGAAGTAGAACCGTACAGGCGCGCACCATCGTGAAAAGCGACCGGCGTCGGCCGCTCGCGTGCGACGGCGTCAGTTCAACCAGACGTGATCTGGGCGAGACCGGCCATATAAGGGCGAAGCACTTCCGGCACCGCAACACCACCGGAAGCGGTTTGATAGGTTTCCATGACCGCAATGAGCGCGCGGCCCACCGCGACACCACTCCCGTTCAGCGTGTGCACGTGCTGGATGGTCTTACCATCGGCGCCGCAACGGACGCGCGCATTCATGCGCCGCGCCTGGAATGATCGCGTGTTGCTGCAACTGCTGATTTCGCGCCAGGCACCCTGGCCGGGCAACCACACTTCCAGGTCGAACGTCTTGGCAGCGCCAAATCCCGTGTCCCCAGAGCACAGGACAACACGCCGGTACGCCAGTCCCAGCCGTTCCAGTACCGTCTCGGCGCAGCGCGTCATGCGTTCATGCTCCTCGCCGCTCGCGTCCGGATGCGCGATGCTGACCAACTCCACCTTGCGGAACTGGTGCTGGCGCATCATGCCGCGGGTGTCGCGGCCGGCGGCGCCGGCCTCGCTGCGGAAGCAATCGGTGAGAGCGGTGAGCCGCAATGGCAAGGATTTCTCGGCCAGGATTTCGCCGGAGGAAAGGTTGGTCAGCGGCACCTCGGCGGTCGGGATAAGCCAGCGGCCATCCGTGGTGCGGAACAAATCCTCGGCGAATTTCGGCAATTGGTTGGTGCCGTAAGCGGCGGCATCGTTCACCAGCGAGGGCACGGAACATTCCGTGTAGCCATGTTCGCCGGTGTGCAGATCGAGCATGAATTGGCCGAGCGCCCGTTCTAGGCGGGCGAGGGCGCCACGCAGCACGGTGAAGCGCGCGCCGGCGATTTTCGCGGCGCGGTCGAAATCCATCAGGCCAAGCGCCTCGCCGAGCTCGAAATGCTGCTTTGGCGTGAAGTCGTAACCGGGGATATTGCCCCAGCGTTTCAGTTCCACGTTGGCGCTTTCGTCGGTGCCCTCTGGCACGTCGTCGTCGAGAATATTGGGCAGTTTGTCGATCGCGGTTTTCGCTTCCGCCTCGAGCGTGGCCGCCTCCGTCTCCAGCGCTTCCATGTCGGCGCGCAAGGCGAGCGCCTCGGTTTCGAGTGCGCTGGTATCGGCACCGCTACGCTTGCCCTGGCCGATTTCCTTCGCCAGCGCGTTGCGCCGCGCCTGCTTCTCCTGCAGTGCCGTCAGCGCCCCCCGACGGGCACCATCCAACTCAAGCAACGCCTCGGCGACGGGCCCAAGCCCCCGCCGTGCCATACCCCGGTCAAAGCCGCCAGGATCGTTACGTATAGCGCGTATATCGTGCATCTAACGAGCAAAAGTTTTTTGGTTCTTTTTTTCAAAAAAGAACTTCTTTCTTTTTCTCATGCCTACTCCGCCAATTTTGGCTCGACCATGCGGGCCGCCAGGATGGATATTTCGTAAAGAGCAATCAGAGGAATCGCCAGGCCGGTCATCGTAATGACATCGGGAGGGGTGAGCAAGGCGGCGAGCGCGAAGCAGCCGACATAGGCGTAGCGGCGGTATTTCTTAAGGCCCGCGGTGGTGACCAGGCCGACGCGGGCGCAGAGGGAGAGAAATACCGGCAGTTGGAAGGCGATGCCGAACGCCATGATCAGCTTCATGACGAGGTTGAGATAGTCGCTGACGCGCGCCAGCAACTGAATTTGCGGGCCGCCGGCGCTGGCGGGCGATTCGAAACTCAGGAAAAATTTCCAGGCGAACGGGAAGACGAAATAATAGGCAAGCGAGGCACCCATCACGAACAGCACCGGTGTGGCCACCAGGAAGGGCAGAAAGGCGCGCTTTTCGCTGCGATAGAGGCCGGGGGCCACGAATTTCCAGAGTTGCGAGGCGATGACCGGAAAGCTGATGAAAGCGGCGCCGAAGAACGCGACCTTGATGTAGGTGAAGAACACTTCGTAGAGCTGGGTGAAGATCAGCCGCGGCTGTTCGCCCTTCGCCCGCAGCACGTCGGCAAGAGGAGCGGCGAGGAACTGGTAGATCTGCCGGGAGAACACGTAGCAGACGATGAAGGCGGCGGCGAAGGCGACGGCGCTCCACAGCAGCCGCCGACGCAATTCCACCAGATGCTCGACGAGCGGCATCGGCTTGTCGTCGATCGGATCGGCATCGTTCACGTCGAGCGGGGCCACGGCCTAGAGATCTTCGGCCTGCGGCGCGGCATCACCGGCATGTGGCGGCACGAAGGCGGGCGGCGGGGCGCGGAATGCCGAGGGTGGAATGAACGCGGGCGGCGGCGAGCTGGGGGGCGGCCCCAACGGCTGACGCGTCATTGTGCCGGCTTGCGCGACGGGCGGTACGCGGTGCGTGGTGAAAGGATCCTCGAATGCGCTGGCCAGGCTGCCGTCGGCATCCACCACGCGGTTGATCGCGCCCTTGAGGTTGAGGCCGCGGATTTCCTTGAGCGTGGAGTGCACCTCCGAGAGGTCCGCATCCCGCATCATGTCATCCACATGGGTCTGAAACTCGGCGGCCATGCGGCGCATCTTCTTCAGCACGCGGGTGATGGCGCGGACGGCAACAGGCAGGTCCTTGGGCCCGATCAGCACCAGCGCAACCACGCCGATCACCATGATCTCGGACCAGGAAAAATCGAACATAAGCGGCGCGAACCCCTTGGCGGCGGGTCATCCCCTACCGCCTCGCTGCCCATATAGGAAGGCGCCGGTGGTCCCGCGCGGCCGGATGCAAGGGAAACAGCGATTGGCACCAGTTCCAGCCGCCACCCGTCCCGAAATAGTATCTCGATATATCTTGATACACGATATATCGAGAGCTATATCGCGACTCATGAGGCACTCACATAGAGGCGGTTACGACCGTCGCTTCGCCTCTCCCGATGACCTGGCGGATCGCCGTCACGGGGGACATCACCACCACCATCACAGCCAGCACGGCGGTGGCCGCCGCGGCGGCCGGCTGTTCGATTATGGCGAGCTGCGGTTACTCGCCCTGGCGATGATCGCCGAGCAGCCGCGACACGGCTATGAGCTCATGAAGGGGATCGAGGAGCGCATGAGCGGCAGTTACAGCCCGAGCCCCGGCGTCATGTACCCGACGCTCGCCTGGCTCGAGGACATGGGATATACCGCCGCCGAAACGGAGACGTCCGGCCGCAAGCGCTACCGGATTACCGCCGAGGGCGAGGCTTTCCTCACCGCCAATCGCGGTGCCGTGGATGAATTGCTGCAACGCATCGGTTCGGCGGGCGCTGGCGGCTTCGGCGGCGTGCCGGCACCGGTGCTGCGCGCCATGGAAAATTTGAAGACGGCACTCAGGCTTCGGCTCCGACGCGGGCCGCTGGAACCGGCGACGGCCACCGCCATCGCGGCGGCGATCGATGCCGCGGCGCAGGCAGTGGAGCGCGACGCATGAGCGCGCCACAGGACATTACGCAGAGTGTGCGCAGCCACGCGGAAATTGCGACGCCGCAGGCGGCGCGCTACCTCACGCAACTCTGCAAGCACTTCCAGCATAAGCTGCCGGTCACACTGGAGGACGGGTCGGGAGAGATTTCGTTCAGCATTGGTACCTGCCGATTGCGCGCGGACGCGGCGGTGTTGACGCTGTCGCTGGAAGCGGCCGACGCACCCCACCTCGATCAGGTGCAGGACGTGGTAGCGCGTCATTTGCTGCGCTTCGCCTTTCGCGAATCGTTGCACATCGATTGGGCTCCCCCTGCTGCCGAGCCAATAACACCTATGAAGTAAAAGTCTTTTGCTTCTTTTCTTCAGAAAAGAAGAATCTTCTTTCTTGAAAGAAAGAAGCAAAGAACTTTTGCTATTTTGGAGTTCGCTGGTTTGCAGGCGCGCGTGTTATCCTCAAGTGGTGGGCGGCCTCCGCATGGTGGGGCTCCGCGTCGCCCTGCAGTTCGACGGCCAGCGAAACATGCGCGCAGCTGAGCAGCAGATTCATTAAGCGCGTCTCGCTCTCGTCGAACGCCGCCAGCGGCTTGCGGTCGAGATAGGCGAGCCCCGCCGGTAGAATATCCTTGACGGCGTTGAAGAAGGCGATGCGCTCGGCCGCCGCGCTTGCAACACGGCGCTCGGCGCGTTCGCGCGTACCGGCGATGGCCCAGGCGTCAACAAACGGTTCGAGCATTTCGAAGCCTGGCGGAAGTCGTGAGGCGGCGCCGCTCATCGCTGTCTCTCACGACCGTTATCCATTCTGGGATGCGTTCGTGGACGCTGTGCGCCGCAGCCAGGCCGACGCGCCCGCCGAGGCGCAGGTGGATGCGGAAGTTTATTCCGTTATCGTTCTCACCAGCGCCATCATCGGCCCGCGGATTTTTCGTAACAGCGTCCGCCCCGATGAGGACACCGAGACCGTGGTCCGGCGTTTCCGCGGCGAGCGATTGCGCATGCTGAAATATGGCGGCCTGCTCCGCCCGTAGTCGGCGAATTCGGACAAAATGAGCGACGGGGGGGATGGTATATCCCCCACCTTCGTTCGCTTCCGGGGGACGTTAGCAACGCGCATCGTAAGCGAGTCGCCGCCAAGGGAAGTCGAGCGCCAAGAAAGCGGGCCCAAAAAAATTTTATCTGTTTTGGGCAACACGAGTACTCACCGTTTGGTTTGAAAGCTACGAGCCGAGATCGCAAGTTTTTGTTTCTTTCTTTCAAATAAGAAACACTTCCTTCCTTTTTTGATACGTTATGATTCCGCCCGCTGCACCGGCTCGTCTTCCGCCAGCACGATAAGCTTCTGCTTGAAGAAAGCGATTACGTCGTCCACCGCGGCACGCGTCGGCTCGCCGGCGGCGTCGATCAGGTCGCCGGTAAACACCGAGTGCGGCGGCTTGCCTTGTGATTTCATGCCAGATGGATTGCCACTGGCATCCGGCAGTTCGTGCGCGACGAAGGCATCGCCCAGTTCACGGCGCAGCGTAGCGAAACGTTCGGCGCGGCACAGTGTGTCTCCGGCGAAACGGTAGCCATGCACGGTCAGCCCTTCCTGTTGGGTGCGGGCTTTTACCGTTGCAAGCTCGTCGGGCGAAATGTCGATGGCGCCGGGCGTGAAGGCAGGCAAGCCGGGTTCGCCGAGCACGGGCGCCACGATCACCGGCTCTATCGCCATGGAGAGCGCAAATCCGCCGGTGAGGCAGAGGCCGATCGCGCCGACACCGGGACCGCCGCATTCGTCGTGCGCCTGCACCGCCAGGGCGCGCAGCCAGGTCGTCACGGGGCTGCTATGGTTGCCGCGCAGAATGGTGAATTCACGCGAGATGCAGAGGGCAAGGTTGCGTCCCAGGGTGATTCTTTCCGGATTGGTGGCATCCGGCGTGCCGAGCAGAATGGGCGCATAAACCCGAAAGCCGGCATCGCGGATCCAGCGGCAGAACCGCGCGAGCGTCGGCGTGAAGCCGTATATTTCGTGCATGACGATAATGGCGGGGCCGTACTCGCCGATGGTCAGCACCGGCTTCGTTACTTCATCGAAGCTCAGTTCGCGGCGATGGAAATCATGGATATCGGCGTGCAGCATCATGGCCGCAGCGTAGCGTGGCGCGTTGGGAGGCGCCAGCACCGTGCCGGTATTATATTGCGACCATTGACGCGCGCCGGCGTCGGCGCCACATGGCGCCCTCCAGACGGCCGGGCAGCCGCTGGCGCGCCGTTCGCGGCGGGCTGGAGGAAAGTCCGGGCTCCACGGGAATACGGTGCCGGTTAACGGCCGGCGGGGGCGACCCCAGGGAAAGTGCCACAGAAAACAAACCGCCAATGAAGTGGGCAACCGCGTCACGGGCAAGGGTGAAACGGTGCGGCAAGAGCGCACCGCGCCCCTGGCAACAGGGGCGGCAGGGTAAACCCCACCGGGAGCAAGACCGAATAGGGGCGGCAGGCCGGGCGCGAAAGCGTTGCGACCGGGGGTATTCCCGCCCCGCCGCCCGGGTTGGTCGCGCGAGGCGTGCGGTAACGCACGTCCCAGAGGAATGGCTGCCCCTTGCGGCAACGCAAGGACAGAACCCGGCTTACAGGCCGTCTGGAGTGAATTTAACCCTTGCCAATGTGCTCAGCGCGGGGCATTGTTAGTCTTTATAACTTTTGAAGCCAACCCTGAGCGCCAGCGTCGGCTGGCGTCGGTTTTGCCGCGCCTCCAGCCGCAAATCCCCGGCCACTTTATCGCCCCGACAGATAAATTTGGTTCGTAATCGTAAATTCTTGGCTTATGCCAACTTAGTGAATATTCGTAATCAATCCCCAATGCCGGCCTAGCCGCCTCAGCCAATCACCTGCATGCCCTAACGGCGCGCGCCTGCTACGCGGGCGAGGCTGGAAGCAGCCTTCACCGCGATGGTAGGCTTCACCGATGCTGCCAAATAACCTGGTTGTTATCGCTGGCTTCCTGGCCGCCTCGCTCTTTTTCACCTGCCTCGGCATCCCCCTGGCGCGCGCCGCCGCCCCACGCGGCGTGGCCGCGATAGGTCTCGCCCCCGCGCTGGGCTGGGCCGTGTTCAACGTCCTCGCCCTGCCCATTCTAAGCGTCACCGGCTTCAGCCGCCTCGCCATTGCCGGCCTCGTCCTCCTCGCCCTCGTATCGGTCTGGGGTCTTTGGCCGCCCCCGCGCCAGGCGCGCCTGCCCCGCTGGGCCCTGCCCCTAGCGGCCGCCATGGCGGCCCTCCCCGCCAGCGCCATCCTGCCGAAAATCTCGCCAGCCGGAATATTGCTGGCACCGCCCATCTTCGACCACGCGAAAATCGCCATCGTCGACGCCGTCTTGCGCAACGGCCTCCCGGTGCCCAACCCTTTTTTCGGTCCCGGCGGCAAAGGCGAACTCGCCTATTATTATTTGTGGCATGTCGGCACGGCAATTTTTGCCTGCATCACCGGCATGTCCGGCTGGAGCGCGGAAATCGCCATGACCGGCTTCACCGCCTTCGCCTCGATCTCTCTTGTCATGTCCGTCGCAAACACCCTCAACCGCAGCCGCCTCGCCATAGCGGCGACCGCCCTTCTGCTGCTGCCGGGATCGTTACGTCCGGTTCTGGCCGCCATCGTCGGTTGGGATCAATCGCGCGATCTCATTCCGGGCGTGTCAGACATCGGCGGCTGGCTCAATCAGGCCGCCTGGGCGCCGCAACATCTCGCCGCCGCAAGCTGCGTCCTGCTCTCCGCCCTGCTGCTGA
>DATJOH010000103.1:0-3928 GCA_035507235.1 Acetobacteraceae bacterium | reverse complement strand
TTCCTCTTCATCACCATCGCCTGCGGCGCGGTTTCCGGCTTTCACGCCCTGGTCGCCTCCGGCACCACGCCGAAAATGCTCGCCCGCGAAACCGACGCGCGCCTGATCGGCTACGGCGCCATGCTGTGCGAGAGCTTCGTTGCCATCATGGCGCTGATCGCCGCCAGCGTGCTGCAACCCGGCGCCTATTTCGCCATGAACGCGCCGGCCGCCGTGGTTGGCGCCGATGTCGCGCATGTCGCCGCCACCGTTTCCCACTGGGGTTTCGCCATCTCGCCCGCCGATCTCACGAACCTCGCGCATCGGGTCGGCGAAGCCACCATCCTCGGCCGCGCCGGCGGCGCGCCGACGCTCGCCGTCGGCATGGCAACGATTTTCGCCAACGTGCTTGGCGGCGACCGGCTGATGGCGTTCTGGTATCATTTCGCCATCCTGTTCGAGGCGCTGTTCATCCTCACCACCATCGATGCCGGCACCCGCGTCGCCCGCTTCATGGTGCAGGATTTCCTGGGCCAGGCGGCCCCGGCGCTCCGCCGCACCGACAATTTCGCCGCCAATCTGTTCGCAACCGCCCTGGCGGTCGGCGGCTGGGGATATTTTCTGTATCAAGGCGTGATGGATCCGCTCGGCGGCATCAATACGCTCTGGCCATTGTTCGGTATCGCCAACCAGATGCTGGCGGCAATCGCGCTCACCCTGTGCAGCGTCATCCTGTTCAAACTGAAACGCGCCGCCGTCGCCTGGACAACCTTGCTGCCGACCGCCTGGCTCGCAATCTGCACGCTCACCGCCGGCGCGGAGAAAATATTTTCCGCCAACCCCGCCATCGGCTTTCTCGCGCACCAGGCGCGCTACCAAGCCGCCGCCCGCGCCGGCACGCTGCTCGCGCCGGCGCACAGCATGGCGCAGATGCGACAAATCCTGTGGAACGACCGCGTGGATGTGTCGCTGACCATGCTGTTCATGGCGGTGGTCATCACCATGCTCGCCAGCGGCGTCCGCGCCGCCTGGCGCGCCCTCGCCGACCCACGCATCACCGCCAGGGAGGCCGAATATGATTTGCCATTGCTTCGGCAAAACATTTAATCCCGGCGCGCTTGCCCGCGCCACCCGCCAGACAGCGCTCCTGATGCTGGGCGTGCCGGATTATGACGAGTACGTCGCGCACATGCGGGATCGCCATCCCGCCCAGGCGCCCGCCACACGCAATGAATTCTTCGCCGCCTGCCAGCAGGCCCGGTTCGGGGCAGGCAAGTTGCGCTGCTGCTGATCGATATCAAATCGGATTGATAACGGTTCCGCGCCAAAAGAAAGTAGTTCTTTTTTGAAAAAAAGAACCAAAAAACTTTTATCTGTTGCGCGCAGCACCTGGGCTGCGCACATGAACCGGCCGCTGGCAGCAACGAGCAAAAGTTTTTTGTTTCTTTTTTCAAAAAAGAAATACTTCCTCTCTTCCGCCGCTATTTCAGAACCTTCGTATAAAAGAACCCACGTATCATTTTGCCCTTGACGCGCGCATAGGCCGGGTGCTCGCCCCAACGCACGAAGCCGAGCGATTCGAACAGCGCGATCGCCGCCGTCTGCGTTTCGCGCACGTCCAAATTCATGACGCGTATGCCGCTGGCCTTGGCTTTCTCCTCGGCCTTCAAGATCATCAGCCGCGCCAGACCGTGGCCACGCGCATACGGCGCCACGAAACTGTGCATCAACGTCACGCAATGGCCCTGCGCCTCGTTATTGCGCGGCGATCGCACCAGTTGCGCGCTGCCGGCAATCAGCCCGTCCACCCGGCCGATCAGCAAATCCCGTTCCGGCACCAGCAGCACGCCGCGGAAATACCGCTCCAGCGCCTGCTGGCCTGGCGGATGCAGCCAGCCGAAGCCGCCGCCATCCAGGATGGCGGCATTGGTCGCCTCGCACAGCGCGTGCAGATCATCTTCCTCGAGCTTGGTCTGGCATTCCACCGACAGCAGCGGCACCCGCGCCGCAACGGGCTTTTCCACCGCCTGACTCATGGGCTGTGGCTCATGGCGCCCAGCGCAAAAAATTCGCCAGCATACGCAATCCCGCCTCCTGGCTCTTTTCCACGTGGAACTGCGTCCCCGCCCTGTTGCCGCTGGCGACGACGGCCGGCACCGCGCCACCATACGCCGCGGTGGCGATAACCTCGCTCGGATCGTAATGCCGCAAGGCGTAGGAATGGACGAAGTACATTTCCTCGCCCGGGGTAAGACCGTCCAGCAATTGGTGGCTGCCTGGCGTAAAATCCAGGGCGTTCCAGCCCATGTGAGGCAGCCGCAGCCCTTCCGCCGGCATCAGCGCGATTTCGCCGCGTATCCACCCGAAGCCCGTCGTCACCCCATGCTCCAGGCCGCGCTCCGCCATCAACTGCATGCCGACGCAAATGCCGAGAAACGGCCGCCCCGCCCGCACCACCGCGTGCACCGCGTCCTCAAGCCCCGGCACCGATTTCAGCCCGGCCGCGCAATCGGCAAATGCCCCCTGCCCCGGCAGCACGACCCGGTCCGAGGCCGCGACCTCCTCCGGGCGTGCGGTAATGGCCACCTGCGCCGCAACGCCTTCCCGCGCCGCCGCGGCGGCAAGCGCCCGCGCCGCGGAAGCCAGGTTGCCGCTGCCGTAATCCACCACACTGACCCGCATCATGCGGCTGACCGGGCCACATCCGCAACAATGTCGGCACGTTCCGTGAGCAGACGCAGCAGCGCGGCATCTTCATTGCCGGCTGCCACCGGCGGCCCGGCCACATACCCACGCAGACCAAGGTTCCAGCGCGCCAGGTCGCGGCCAAACAGACCCTGCAGCGCAGCCAGCCCAAGCGTGAGAGCGCCCTGGTACGGCAAGGCCGCAAGCTGCCCCAGCAGCAACCACGCCGCCAGATTCAAAAATGCGGCGACCCAAGCCCCCTGGATCAGCAGCCACACGGGCCCCAACAGCAGCGCGCCGAGGGAAAATCCCTCCTGCACCAGCACCGGCGGCACCCCTTGGCGGAGATGCGTAGTGAACACCCTCACAGCGCGCCTTTCGTCGACGGCACCGCGCCGCCCAGCGCCGGATCGATCGCCACCGCCACGCGCAGCGCCCGCGCCGCCGCCTTGAAACAGGATTCGGCCACGTGGTGCGCGTTTTGCCCGGCGCGGCTGGTGACGTGCAGGGTCAGGCGGGCATTGCCGACGAAGGCGCGAAAAAACTCCTCGAACAGCTGGGTGTCGATGTCGCCCAGCATTTCGCGGCTGAACGCCACGCTCCAGGCGAGATGCGCGCGGCCGGAAATATCCACCGCCGCTTCCGCCAGCGCCTCGTCCATCGGCACCAGCGCCTGGCCGAACCGGGCAATGCCGCGCTTCTCTCCCAGCGCCTGCGCGAACGCCTGGCCGAGCACGATACCCACATCCTCCACCGTATGATGCGCATCGATGTGCAGATCGCCGCGGGCGGTCGCCGTCAGGTCGAACAGCCCGTGGCGCGTGAAGGCGGTGAGCATGTGGTCGAAGAACCCGACACCGGTCTCGATGCGCGACAAGCCGGTTCCATCCAGGCACAGCTCGAGCGCGATGTCGGTCTCCGACGTGCGGCGCGCGACGCTCGCGCGGCGGTTTTCACTCTGCATGGCCGGGCCTATAGGGCCGTCTGGCGCACGCAGGCAAAACATTAGTAGGCTGGCCGGCCCTGGTCGGCGTCTCTATATCGTTTGCAAGGCGCCCCAGGACGCCTGGAAGAGGATGGACATGGTGGAGATCATTCGTCTCGATCCGCACGATCCGTTGCCGGAGCGTGGCGCACATGCGCTGGTGATACGGCGGTTCGGCGAAGACGATCCGAACGTGGTGGTGACCGAAATCGACTTCTTCGGCCGCTCCCCCACCGTGGAAATCGCGGTTGGCGCCAACGGCGCGCCGGTTGCCTGGGA
>DATJOH010000102.1:0-2299 GCA_035507235.1 Acetobacteraceae bacterium | reverse complement strand
CAATATTCCCGCCGGTGGCGGCAGCAGTTTCATGGAATGGTGCCTGCCGTTCGGGGCGCAAAGCCCGGCCTCGTGGGAGGCACTCACCGCCCAGGCCTATATGCATGCGTATGGCGCAACGAACGAGGATTTCGGACGAGTCTCCGTGGTGCTGCGCAAACACGCCGCCACCAATCCCGCTGCCTGGTTCTACGGCAAGCCCATCACACTGGAGGAGCACCAGGCGTCGCGCTGGATCGTCGCGCCATCTCTCCGTTTGCTTGATTGCTGTCAGGAAAGCGATGGCGGTGTTGCCGTTATCGTCGCCAGCATGGAACGGGCCCGCGACCTGCGCCAGAAGCCAGTACAAATTCACGGCGCCGTCACCACCTTGCCGTTTGGACACGAGATCATATCGGATTACTACCATGGCCACGATCTCACCCATCTTCCCATGGCGGAGCGGGTCAGGACGCGGCTGACGGCGGCGACCGGCATTGCGCCCGCCGAGACCCAGGTCGCCATGATTTACGATAATTTCACGCCGCAAATCCTGCTGCAACTGGAAGCATTCGGATTTTGCAAGCGGGGGGAGGCCAAGGACTATATCAAGGCCGGAAATCTCGAACTTTCGGGCCGTTCACCACTCAGCCCCAATGGCGGCCATATTGGTGAAGGTTATATACACGGCATGAATCTCATTACGGAGGGCGTGCGGCAGGCGCGCGGCACGGCCGCCAACCAGGTTGGCAATGTGCAAACCGTTTTTCTCGCCTCTGGAGTGGCTGGTGCCATTATCGGCGCGGCGTGAACTGCCCTTGGGGGCGGGACGTCGCATCGCGATGCGGGTGCCGGTGCCCTGGCCGTTGACGCCGCAACCCGCGTGGTGCGGTGTGGAGTTCGTCATACCTCAAGTGGAACCGGACAGGATTGCGAATTTACTGTTCTGCTTTCCTGGTGGCGGCATGACCCGACGCTACTTCGATCTGCAGGGCGCGCCGGGCTTCAGCTTTGTCGATGCCATGTGTTGCCGGGGCGCGGCCTGTGTGCTGGTGGATCATCCCGGCACCGGCGAGAGTTTTGTGCCCGAAGACGGATTTGGCGCAACGGCGGCCCGCCTTGCCGACGCCGAAGCGGCACTTGTTGAAGGGCTTATCGCGCGGCTGCGCGATGGCAGGTTGCACGAAGACCTGCCGGCGTTACAGCACGCGCAGCCCATTGCAGTCGCGCATTCGATGGGCGCGATGCTCGCGATTCTGCAACAAGCGCAGGCGCGACCCTACAGCGCACTCGCCCTGCTTGGTTTCACCACGCGTGGCCTGCCGGACGTGCTTACGGAATCGGAGCGGCAAGCCGCCGCGGCGCCCGATCATGGTCGCGGCGCCTGCGCCGAACTGGCCCGGGCCAGATTTGCCGAGCCCTTTCCGGACATATCGTCGCCGCGCGAGAGTTCGGCACCGGTTGAGGCACTCGCCAGCGCACGCAGCCGGCTTTGCGCCGTCGCCGCCATGCAATCGATGCTGCCTGGCAATGTCGCGGCGGAGGCCGGCCGCCTGGATGTGCCATTGTTTCTCGCCGCCGGCGACCGCGATCTGACCGGGCCTCCCTGGGACATGCCGACCGCCTTCCGCGGCGCGCACGACATCACCGTGCACGTCATGCGAAATACCGGACATCACCCGTTCGTCACGCCGGCCGCGCAACGTCTTTATCGTCGTCTGGCGCATTGGCTGGCGGACTTGGATCCGGCGGAATGATACCAGCGCACGTGAAGATTGACATACGGGCGATGCGAGGAAGTATTTCTTTCTTGGTAACTGCCCAGGCAGGGCGAAAAGGAGAGCTGCCAAGAAAGGACTTCTTTTCTGAAGAAAAGAAGCAAAAGACTTTTATCAGTTGCGTCCACCGGCCGGTCCAAATCGGCGAATTCGGATGCCAGCCGCAACGGATAAAAGTTTTTTTCAAAAAAACTGCTTTCTTGGCGCTTGTGACATGCGCCGGCGGGATAATCGATAATACAGAAAATGGGAGAGGGAGCGCATGATGCTGGCGGGGAAGGTCGTGATCGTTACGGGTGTCGGACCGGGCATGGGGCGCAAGCTCTGCGTCGGCGCCGCGGCGGAGGGCGCACTTGTTGTCATGGGTGCCAGGAGCAAGGATTTTCTTGCCCAAGTGCGGGATGAAATCACCGCCGCGGGCGGACAATGCGCCGCCCGCGGCACGGATGTCAGTGAGGCCGAGGATTGCGATGCCCTGGCGGCCGAGGCGCTGCGGCAGTTCGGCCGCATCGACGGGTTGGTGAATTCAGCCTATTATCATC
>DATJOH010000101.1:0-2940 GCA_035507235.1 Acetobacteraceae bacterium | reverse complement strand
CGACATCACCGCCGGCGCCCTGCCGCAGGTCTCCTGGGTCGTCGCGCCGGAAGGGCTCAGCGAACATCCGAACTGGCCGGCAAACTTCGGCGCCTGGTATGTGAGCCAGGTGCTGGATGCATTGACGGCAAATCCCGCGATATGGAGCAAGACGGTACTTTTCCTGCTCTACGACGAGAATGACGGGTTCTTCGATCACATCATTCCCCCGACACCGCCAATGACCGGCGCGCAGGGCAAGTCCACGATCGACCCAAGCCTTGAACTGTTTCGGGGCAACGCCGAATTCGCGGCGGGGCCGATCGGCCTCGGCGTGCGGGTCCCGATGCTGGTGATCTCGCCCTGGAGCAAGGGCGGTTATGTCAATTCCCAACTGTTCGACCACACGTCCGTCATTCGTTTCCTCGAACAGCGCTTCGGACCGGGCAATCCCAACCTGATGGAGACGAATATCTCGCCATGGCGACGCGCCGTTGCCGGCGACTTGACCAGCGCGTTCAACTTCAAGACGCCCAACAAAAAAATCGTCACACTACCGGATACGTCAGACTACCAGCCGCCGAACGGCGACCGGCAGCCGAACTATTCACCCACGCCGCCGAGTCCGCAGACCATGCCAGTTCAGGAACCGGGCCAGCGACCAGCGCGCGCACTGCCCTACCAGTTCAATGCAAATGCAGCCCGCTTCGGCGTCGGGCTGGTACAAATCAACTTCGAAAATACCGGCGCCGCCGCGATGGTGTTCGAAGTGCGGGCCGGCGCAGGCATATTCGCCCCGCGAACCTACACATTGGGCACAGGCTCGAAACTTTACGATTACTGGTCCATGCCGGTGGGCCAATCCCAATACGATTTATCCGTATTCGGGCCAAACGGCTTTCTGCGCCAATTTACCGGCAGCCTGCAGGAAGGCGCGACGGCAAATCTGCTGGTGACAAGCCATTACGACAGCGTCGGCCGCGGCGTCTCCACCAGTCTGGTGAATGACGGCAATGCGCCCTACGAAATCACCGCCGTCAATCGCTACAGCGGCGAGACCATCGCTCATACCCTCGCTCCCGGCGCCATGCTCCGCAAGGACTGGAAACTGTCGGCCCAGTCCGGATGGTATGATATCGTGATAAATGTCAGTGCCGACCCGCTTTTCGCCTGGCGCCTGGCGGGCCACATCGAAAATGGCCACGACAGTCTCTCCGACCCCGGCATCGCCACCAATACGGGTTAGCCACGGTTAGCCGGTCATGCGCGTACGCGTGGTTTCCCCCGAGAGCGTCTTGCCGTCGAAACCGGTGCCGGAACTCGTGGAACTGGTGGTATTGCCGCTGGTTGTAACCATTTCGTTATGCGTTGCCGTAAGACCCGATGGATTAGTGAGCAGCAATGCGATATCCGAATCGCCCTGTGTGTGCGTGGATGTGCCGCTTACCTGATCGACGGTGCCGTTGCCCTGCGTGATCGTGCCGGAAACCGTGCGCGTGCCGCCCTGGGATGCGGAATAAGTCAAGTCGCGCTGCACGATCTTGCCATTGGCGCGCGTAACAGTTGCGTCGCGCGTCATGCTGCCATCGGCGTTGCGGGTAATCGTCACCGAATCACTCGCAGTGCGGCCGGACGCATATGTCCGCGTGCCATCGACGGTTTTGACGTCACCGCTGCGCGACGCGGTAGTGGCAAACGAGCCGTTGCCCCATTTGCTGCTGGAAATCGTTCCGGAAAACGCTTGCATGCCGCCGTTACCTTGCGCTGCCAAAATGCTCATGGCGATGTTCCTTGTGGTGATGCCGAAGCGACGTTTGCAAGGTATGTACCGACAGCCTGACGCTTCAGAGCCCCATCTGTTTTCTGACAAAAAATGGGGTCTGGGGACTAGTCCCCAGCGGGGGGTCCAGGGGGGCGGAGCCCCCCGGTCGCCGAAGGCAACCCGGCAAGACCTGCCCACCCGGCCGAAATTACCCGCCAAACACCCACCTCAGAAACGCACCGAAATCTCGATTGGATTTTGCCCACACCGCATCATCGGGCCTGGGATCCAAAATATGGGCGGCCCAGGCGGACCGACGCCCATAGACGGAACCCAGAAGGCGGAGGTACATTCAACCTGCGATTCTCTGAGAGGCTAGCCATGAACATAGCATCCAAGACAGCTCTTGCCGCCCTCCTCGCCGTGGGCGCCCTCGCTGCCTCAGCAACAACGGCGTCGGCGGCAATTGTTTGCAATAACGCGGGCGTCTGCTGGCATGTTCGTCACCCCTATGCTTATGCCCCGGGCTATGGCGTGGTGGTGCACCCGAACAACTGGCGTTGGGGACCCGGCGCGCACTATACGTGGCGCGAGCATGCGGGCCGCGGCTATTGGCGGGGCGGCGTGTGGGTGACGTTTTAAGCTCCTGGCCTAAGCACGGCGCCCCCTCCCTTCGGGGCGCCGGCAGGCCGAACAGTTTCGGTTGGTGCATCCGATCCGCACCTGATCCTGCGTAACCGCGTGGGGCCGCGCCAAGATTGTGCGGCCCCTCCCCTTTGCGCGTGTTTCTGCAAAACACCTGCCGGTGGCCTTTCGACCGACGCATGTTTGTATCGATCGGCACCGTCTCGGCAGACGTTGTCCCCATCCGCACGGCACCGCGAGGCGTCAATGAAGCCGCTGTCGGCCGCAGACCGGCCGGCGGCAGCCATCTTGATCGCCTCAGCGCTTGCCCTCGGTGCATGCACCGCCGCCGACCAAACGGCAGCGCCAGCACAATCCGCGGCGGCAGCAGCTGAAGCTGCCAGCCGCGTGCGCGTATTCCAGGCAGGGCAGAAATTGCCGTTCGCGTTCGTGCCTGTCGGAACAGCGAAAGGCTATGCCTGCAACTCGATTATTCCGGATTTCGAGCTCGCACGCCGACGCGCGATCGCCCAGGCGCAGAGTGCCGCCGTGTCGCTGCACGCGAACGCGATCAT
>DATJOH010000100.1:0-7588 GCA_035507235.1 Acetobacteraceae bacterium | reverse complement strand
CGGAAGATGGGAATTCACCGTCTTCGGCAAAAACCTCACCAACAATAACAAGATCATCCAGGAGCCGGATATCCAGGGATCCGGTGTGGATATCCCGGGACAAAGCGGGCCGCTCTATGGTTTCAATTATCGCGGCGTGCTGGAACCCAACACGCAAGGCTTTACGCTGCGTCCACTCACGATAGGCATGAATGCGGCGCTGAAGTTTTGAAGCGTGGGCGGGGCTGGCCGGGCTCCGCCCTTAGCGTGGAGAAGGAAGAATGTTATTTTGAGAAAAGAACCAAAATAAGGCAAGGAAGAACTTCTTTTCTGAAGAAAAGAAGCAAAAGACTTTTATCAGTTGCGTCCGACAGCCAGTCCAAATCAGTGGATTTGGATGCCAGCCGCAACGGATAAAAGTTTTTTGCTTCTTTTTTTCAAAAAAGAAGCCTTTCCTATCTTCCTTCCCGCGCGGCAGCAACGCGGCGGCGCAACTTTGCCATGCCGCCAATCCAGCGGTCGTAATTTTCCGCCTTCAGCTTCACATAGTCGGCGACCGCCGGGTGCGGCAAAATACAGAATGTTCCGGCCCGCAGGCCGGCGATCGCGGCATCGACGCATTGTTCTGGCGTCATGACGCCATCCACGTCCGCACCGGCGAAGAAACCGCCCGCGGTCATGCCGGTCGCGACGCCTTGCGGGCAGAGCACCGAGACGCCAATGCCGTGATCCTTGTGCGTAATGGCAAGGCTTTCGGCAAAGCCGATGGCGGCATGTTTGGTCGTTGCATAGACGGCGGCGCCGATCTGGCTGAGCAGGCCGGCGGCCGAAACGGTGTTGAGCAGCCAACCGCTTTTCCGCTCGATCATGCCGGGCAACACGGCGCGCGCCGCATAGACGTGCGCCATGACATGGATGTCCCAGCTTCGCTGCCAGAGTTCGTTCGGCAGCGAGGCCGCGTTGTCGAAATCCGGGTCAAGATAGGCCACACCAGCATTGCTGCAGAACAGGCCGATCGGCCCGGCGGAGGATTCGGTTTCCCGCACGAGGCGTTGAATGTCGGCTTCGTTGGACACATCGCACGCAAACGCGCGCGCGGTTGCTCCGATGGCGGAAGCGGTTTCTTGCGCGCCTGCCTCGTTCAGATCGGCGACCGCGACATGCGCGGCGCCTTCGCGATGGGCGCGGCGCGCCAGTTCGCGGCCGATGCCACTGCCGGCGCCGGTGACAACGACCACCTTGCCTGCAATTTCCATGTCAGAAAATCTCGAACAGGCCAGCGGCACCCATGCCGCCGCCGATGCACATGGTGACGACACCCAATTTTGCGCCGCGACGCCTGCCCTCGATCAGCAAATGGCCGGCCATGCGCGCGCCGCTCATGCCGTACGGATGGCCAATCGAAATCGCCCCGCCATTCACGTTCAGCTTTTCGGGATCGATACCGAGACGGTCGCGGCAATAAATCACCTGCACGGCGAACGCCTCGTTCAGTTCCCAGAGATCGATGTCGTCCATGGTGAGGCCGTTGCGCTCCAGCAACCGCGGCACGGCGAAAACCGGGCCGATACCCATTTCATCGGGTTCGCAGCCGGCGACCGAAAGCGATTTCAGGCGGCCGAGCGGCGTGAAGCCGCGCCGCGACGCCTCACCAGCTTCCATCACCACACAGGCTGAAGCGCCGTCGGACAATTGCGAGGCGTTGCCGGCAGTGATGGCATGGCCCTCGCCGCGCACGGGCTTGAGGGCGGCAAGTCCCTCCAGCGTGGTGTCGGCGCGGTTGCCTTCATCCTTGGCGAGTGTGACGGACTTCTGGCTGACAGCGCCCGTTGCCTTGTCCGCTACTGCCATCAGGCTCGGCAACGGGACGATTTCCGCGTCGAAGCGGCCGGCTGCCTGGCCGGCGGCGGTGCGGCGTTGGCTTTCCAGCGCGTATTCGTCCTGGCTTGCACGGGTGATTTGATAGCGCTGGGCAACCACCTCCGCCGTGTCGATCATCGCCATGTAGATCGCCGGCTTGTGCGCGACGAGCCAATCCTCCTCGCGCCGGAAGCGGTTGGCGTGGTCGTTCTGCACGAGGCTGATGCTTTCCAACCCACCCGCCACCGCCACATCGACGCCATCCAGCACGACGCGGCCGCTCGCAATGGCAATCGCCTGCAGCCCGGAACTGCATTGCCGATCCACCGTGGTGCCGGATGTGGTCACCGGAAGCCCGGCACGGATCGCCGATTGGCGGGCGATATTGTAACCCGTGGCGCCCTGCTGCATGGCGCACCCCAGCACCACGTCCTCTATTTCCGCGGGCTCAACGCCGGCCCGACCGACAGCCTCGGCAATCACGTGCCCCCCGAGCGTCGCGCCGTGCGTGTCGTTGAAGGCGCCGCGATAGGCGCGGCCGATCGGCGTGCGGGCGGTGGACACGATAACGGCTTCGCGCATGGCGTTCTCCCTGGCGATATATTCTGGCTTGGACGAAAGGTGGGACTGGACCGGCTGGTAAGGCCTTGTCATATTCTTTCGCCCAACTTTGGGTAAACACCCTAAAATTGTCAACGCGTGGGACGGATGCGAGAGGAACGGCCTAGCAAGGAGGACAAGAGCACCACGCGGGCGCGCATCCTGGAAGCCTGCCGGGTGCTGTTCAACGAGCGCGGACCCGCCGAGGTGACGACGGCCGAAATCGCGCAGGCGGTGGGCATTAGCGAAGGCAATCTGCATTACCATTTCCGGCGCAAGCAGGAGATCGTGATCGCCCTGTTTCACGATTTCCGGAACGCGCTGGATCACATGCCGGCGGGCGAGGACATCATCGGCCCGCCCGGCACGCAGCGGCGCTATCTCAGCCATTGGTTCAATCTGATGTGGGAATGGCGCTTCTTGCACTATGCGAACGTCTATCGCCTGGTGCCGCAATTGCGCCCCGGGCTGCGCGATTGGGCGAAAACCATGCAAGCCAAGGTGCGCGAGACGCTGGAGGCAATGCGCCGCGCCGGCGAACTGGAGGCGACGGACGACGAAATCAGCCGCCTGGTGGTGAATGCCTGGATCGTAGGTACATATTGGATAGATTATCTGCGGGTGCATCATGGGCCGGGCGCGGTAACGCGCGAGCAATTGCGCTGGGGTTTTGCACAGGTGGAGGCGCTGTTTACGCCTTACATGGTGCGTACGGCGCTTAGTCTGGCGGCGACGGGGTGATCGAAGAAGGAAGAATTTCTTTTTTGAAAAAAAGAAACAAAAAACTTTTGCTCTTGGCGTCCGGCGGCCGACCAATCCTGTGAATCGCGTGGAGCCCTACCAGACAAAAGTTTTTTGGTTCTTTTTTTCAAAAAAGAACACTTCCTAATCCTTGCTATTCGCCAACATAAACGCCGAAATTTAAACCGAGTTTGGGGGGTAAATGGCCGAACTAATAGATATATTACCGCAACATCGCGTCGATGAGGCCGCGCTGGCAGGGTATCTCCGAGAGAAGATCGCCGGCCTCACGCTCCCGCTGAACATCAGACAATTCCAGGGCGGCCAATCGAATCCGACGTTTCAACTGACCGACGCCGGCGGGGCGCGTTACGTGCTGCGCAAGAAGCCGCCCGGGGCCATCCTGCCGTCCGCGCACGCGGTGGAGCGGGAATACGCCGCCATGCATGCGTTGGGGTCCACCGGCGTGCCGGTGCCGAAGATGCGGCTGCTGTGCGAGGATTCCGCCATTATTGGCACGCCGTTCTATGTCATGGATTTTATTGAAGGGCGCGTGCTGACCAATATTCGCGTGCCGGAATTGGACCCGGCCGAGCGGCGTTCGACCTATTTCGCCATGGTGGATGGTCTGGCCGCGCTGCATCGCGTCGATTGGCGCGCGGCGGGGCTTGGCGATTTCGGCAAGCCCGAGAATTATGTGGCGCGGCAGATCGCTCGCTGGACGAAACAATATCTGGCGAGCCATCCCGAGCCCAACGCCGACATGGAGGGGTTGATGCGCTGGCTGCCGGAGAACGTTCCGGCGGAAGACCCGCCCACCATCGCGCATGGCGATTACCGGCTGGGTAATTTGATATTTGCCCCGGATGAACCGAAACTACTGGCGATCCTTGATTGGGAACTGGCGACGATCGGGCAGCCTTTGGGCGACCTTGGCTATCTGTGCAGTTTCTACCATCTTCCGGCGCAGGAAGGGGCGCCGTTCCGCGGGCTGGGCGGCCTGGATTTGGTTACCCTAGGCATACCCACGGAAACGGAACTTATTCAGCGCTATTGCGCGCAGGCTGATCGGCCTTATCCGCCGCCAAACTTCAATGTCTATCTCGCCTTTTCAATGTTCCGCTCCGCCGCCATCGGCCAGGGCGTGTACGACCGGTCGCAGCGCGGCAACGCGGCGGATTCGCGGGCGCATCTCTACATGGACATGGTTCGCACCTGCGCGCGCGTCGGATGGCAGGTGGCGCAAGGCGGCTGAAGTACCGACGCCGGCGGCACGCCGGTGGGGGTGCAGGGGGCAAAGCCCCCTGCCCGCCGGAGGCGAGTTTCGACGCAAGCGGACGTTACGGATTGCCCTTCTTGCAAAGCACATTGAACACAAGTTGGGCGCCGGCCGGTGCGCCGCCGTTCGGCCAGACAAAATTCCATGCCCATTCGCCGTACTGCGGCGGGTTGAGATCGAGCCGCGGGCCCTGGCCGGTCAGCGCGAATCCATTGCCCACGGCGCTCGCGAAGGCGAAAAATCCGCCACTTTGCGCGTAGAACCCGGTCGGGCAGGGGATGTGTTCGAACTGATCGGTCGTGCCGGTCGCCACGGTCACGGTAACCGCGGTCTGCCAGCCGTTCCCGCCTGTCTTGGCAAAGGCGTGCGGCGTGGCAAGGCCGGCGGTGATGAGAGTGGCGAGAGCGACGATGGAAAGCTTTGATGCGAACATGAGTTTTACTCCAGATGCGGGGCTGTCCCGGTTGCGGTGGGTCGGCCGGTGCGGCGCTTGTCCTGAACGCCGCGTCGGCCGGACCGAAGGAGCGCTTGGCCGGCGCGGACGCCATTGAATTTGGGTGAAACCCCGTGAAACGCTGACGTTTCAACGGTTTAAGGCGTACGCGAGCGCATCGCTGGATGGTTTCGCGGCAGTTTGGTAAAAGGCCGTACCAATCCCGCCTGCCGGATCTGCGCTGCCCATGGATGTTCTGTTTCGCGAAGTGGGCATTTACCGGTTCGGGCCGTTTCGGCTCGACCCGGTTGGCCGCACCTTGTCGCGCGATGGCATGGAACTGCGGTTACAGGCGCGCGTCTTCGACACGCTGCTCTATCTCGTCGAGCACCACGATCACGTGGTGGAGCGCGAGGAACTGATGGGCGCCGTATGGCGCGGCCGCACGGTGGACCCGAACAATCTCGGCCAGGCGATATCGGCCTTGCGCAAGGCGTTGCAGGTCGGGGCGGATACCACGCAGTGGGTGGCAACCGCGCAGCGCGGCTACCGGATCGCCGTGCCAGTGACGTTCGAGCCGTTCGATCCGGGGCCGGGCGCGCTCGCGCTGTCACCCGCGATCGAGCAGCCGCGTCGGCGATGGCCTTGGGCAATGGGCGTGGCCCTGGCTCTGCTTTCCACAGCGCTGCTGGCGCTGCTGTTGCGGCATCGTCCCGTGGAGCCCACCGCACCCTTCGCACCGCCGCCACGGTCGTTGGCGGTCCTCGCGTTTGCCAACATGACCGGCAATCCGGGGCAGGACTATCTGGCGGACGGGCTGGCGGAAGAGTTGATCGACTCGCTCAGCCGCATCAAGGCGCTGCAAGTGGTGGCACGGAGTTCCGCCTTCGTCTTCAAGGCACATCCGGCCGCCATCGGCGACATTGCGCGCGCCCTGAACGTGTCGGCGGTGCTGGAAGGCAGCGTACGCGGTGATGGCGGCCGGCTGCGAATCGCCGCGCATCTGGTGGATGCGCGCACCGGCTTCGAGCTGTGGGGCCAGGAATATGACCGCGCGCCCGGCGATATCCTGGCGGTGGAAACGGATATCGGAACGGCGGTGGCCAAGGCGCTCCGCGCGGCGCTGCTGCCGGATGACGCGGTGCAGATGACCCTTGGCGGCACCAACGATGCGGCCTCATTCGATCATTATCTGCGCGGCATGACGGAGGAGAAGTCGGGCGCCGCCGGTGCGCGGGCCGCGCTTGCGGAGTTCGACGCGGCGATTGCCCGCGACCCACACTACGCGCGCGCGTATGCCCAGCGTGCCATCGTGTTGTCGGCCATGGCCGGCGAGGATGACGGCGCCGATCCTGCCGTCCTGGCGGCGACGCAGCGTAACGCTGTCGAATCGGCGCGGCGGGCGGTGGACCTGGCACCGGCGCTCGGCGTCGCGCATGCCGCCCTGGGCCGCGTATTGTTGGAGTGCGCCATGGATTTCCGCAGCGCCGCTGCTGCCTTCGCGCGCGCGGAGGAACTCGCGCCGGGCGATGCGGAAGTGGAATTTCAGGCGACTTTCATGCAGGGCTATCTGGGCCACACCGATGCGGCGATCGCGGCTGCGCTCCGCACGATCGCGCTCAATCCGTTGTCCGCGAGCGCATATCGGCTGTTGGCACAGACCTATGAGGAAAGCGGCGAATTCAGCCCGGCACTCGCCACATTACGCCATGCGGAACAATTGGACACTGCGAAGGGCCCGGGGAACGCCGAAATCCATACCCAGATCGACTTCCTGCGCCGCGATTATGCCAAGGTTCTCGAAGACGCCGCCCGTGAGGGCGATTGGCACGAGCCATTCTGGGACGCCATCGCCGATCACGCGCTTGGCCGCACCGCCGAAGCGGCTTCTTCCCTGCGGAAGCTGCAGTCGATCGCCGGAGATACGGCGGCAATGCAGTACGCCGATATTTATGCCCAATGGGGACAGCGCGCCGACGCGACCCATTGGCTGCACGAGGCCTACCGGCTGCACGACCCTGGCCTGCTGGAAATCCGCATCGACCGTCTGCTCGATCCCATCCGGTCCACGCAGGACTACAAAGAGGTCGAGGCGGCGCTGGGCATGCCGCCATAGAGGCCGCGAGGCGCAAAGCCCCTGGCCGCCGGAGGAAGGGTGTCAAGCCAGATTTGCGAACGGCGGTGTAGCCATCCGCTGAGGGCGGGGCCATGTTCACGACATGTCCCAGGTAGCCACCCTCGCCCGCCCCGGCCCCGTCGCCTTTTTTCCTGTCAAACAGCCGGCCAAGCCGGTAACGCGCACACTTCGCGTGGTGAGCGAATATCAGCCGGCGGGTGACCAGCCGACCGCCATACGCGATCTGGTGGCGGGCGTGGAGACCGGCGAGCGCGACCAGGTGCTGCTGGGCGTCACCGGCTCCGGCAAAACGTTCACGATGGCGAAGGTGATCGAGGCGGTGCAGAAACCGACGCTGATCCTGGCGCCGAACAAGACGCTGGCGGCGCAGCTGTACAGCGAAATGAAGGGATTTTTCCCCGACAATGCGGTGGAGTATTTTGTAAGCTACTACGATTATTATCAGCCGGAAGCGTACATTCCGACCACGGATACGTTTATCGAGAAGGATTCTTCGATCAATGAACAGATCGATCGCATGCGCCACTCGGCAACGCGCTCGCTGTTTGATCGTCGCGAT
>DATJOH010000099.1:0-3433 GCA_035507235.1 Acetobacteraceae bacterium | reverse complement strand
CGCACCTGGTCGAACCACGGGCTTTCGAGCGCCAGTGCCACGAACGGCGGCGTGGTCAGCAGCACCACGTGATCGGCGGCGTGATGCGCGCGTATGGCGGCGAAGGCCGGGAACGAATTGCAGAAATCACCGAGCGCGCCGAGGCGAATGATCAGGATACGCCCCGCTGTCACCCCAGCAACTCCCGATACACCGCGAGCGTCGCCGCCTGCATGGCGCCAACAGTGTAATGTTCCATTACGTGCGCCCGTGCCGCCACGCTCACCTCGGTGCGGGTCTCCGCCGGCAGGCTCAGTGCTGCGCCGATCGCGGCCGCCCATGCCTCCACATCGCCTGGGGGCGCGCGCCAGCCTGTGCCCTCGACCACGGTTTCGGCGAGGCCGCCATGATCGGCCGCCACCACCAGGCGGCCCAGCGCTTGCGCTTCGATGGCGGTGCGGCCGAATGGCTCCGGTTTGGTGCTGGGGCAGGCCACCACGTCCGCCAGCATCAGCGCTGCTGGCATGTCGTCGCACTGGCCGGCGAGGCGCACCCTGCCGGTGAGGCCCAGCCGCTCCGCCAGCCGGGTGAGCGGGCGGGTGAGGCCATCGCCGCCGCCGACGAACACGCAGAAAACATCGTTGTCGGGCAGCTTCGCGATTGCCCGCAGCAGCAGCTCGGCGCCCTTCCAGCGGGTGAGCCGCCCCGGCAGCATCACCACCGGCGCACCTGCCGGCAGGCGCCACGCCTGGGCCAGCTTGTGCATGCGATCGCCGGTGACGGTCGCCGGATTGAACAGCGCCGCATCCACGCCACGCGGTATCAGCCTGATCCGTTCCTCCGGCACATCGAGCCCGCGCAGGCGATCGGCGACGAAACGGCTGATGGCGATCACCCGGTCGCCGCGCGCCATGACGCTGTTATAGAGCCGCTTGCCGGGCCAATTTTCGTCATAGACGCCGTGCCACGTGGTCACGAACGGCACGCTTGCGCGCCGCGCCGCCCAGTAGGCGGACCAGGCGGGCCCGCGGCTCCGCGCATGCACCAGATCCACGCGCTCGCGCCGAATCACCCGGCCGAGGGCGAACGAGTTCAGCCAGATATTCAGCGGATCCTTGGTCATCAGCGCCAACGGCAGGTGCCGGCCACCGACCCGTTCCAGTTGCGGCACCATGCGGCCACCGGCGCTCGCCACCAGCGCGACCCCGCCCGCTTGCGTTACGGCCTGGGCGATCTCCACCGTGCCACGTTCAACGCCGCCGCTCTCCAGCGCGGGCAGAACCTGGAGAATCGTCGGCGCGGCACGCAACATGGAGCGCGCAGATAGTCGGATTTTGGGGCGCGGCAAACTGTAGGCAGTCGGACTGGCGGGTGTGGCACGGCGGCGACATTGCTCTTACCGACTCAAGTCCCGCGAATTGACTTGCCGCCGCGAACCTGCACCAGAATCGGCAGTTGGCCGTTGGCAAATAGAACCATTGTGGCAAGAGAGGGGTTAACCATGCGGTATGTAGTAGCGCTCGCGATTTTACTCGGGTGCGCCACCAGCTTCACCAGCCAGCCGGCTGAGGCCGCCATCGCGCCGCTGACCGTGCCGGCCGTGAAAGCGAAACAGGAAGGCGTGCAGAAGGTCTGGTATTACTGGCACGGCCGCCGCTGGCATCATCGCCGCTGGGCTCGACGCGCCTTCGTGGGCGGCGTGTGGGTGCCCGGCCACTGGGCGTATTACTGATCGTACCCAACGCCGCGCGTAGTAGTGGCGAAAGGCCGGGGCGGTTGACCCTGGCCTTTACCGGCGTGAGGGCCGGGGCTATAGGGCGCCCGCCTGGTCCCGGATAGCTCAGTTGGTAGAGCAAGCGACTGTTAATCGCTCGGTCGTAGGTTCGAGTCCTACTCCGGGAGCCATCCGCTAATTTTTATATAATTTTCAATGACTTAGCGCCGCGTCTCGGCGGCTTGCTACATCGGCACATGCATCCTGGCGCATCCTGGTGGGTTTAGGCTTCGCTTGTGTCCTCATTTTGCTCACCCGCTACCATCCCGCCATGCCCTTCACCCTCGACAAGCTGGCTGGCGCGCTCCGCCGCACTCAACGTGACGCCCTCATGCTCGTGCGCCTGCCGGATGCCATGCTGCGGCACATTGATCACCTTAAGCCGACGCGGGTGAACGACGGGGACGTTGACGGCGAGGCGCCGACCCCTGCCACCCTGGTCAATACCGGGCGCCATGCGATCGTCATGCTGGTCGATAGCGCGAGCGGCAGAGCGCTTGCTTCTTCGCGATTGGGGCGAACTGTGGTATCGCCCTCTTGCAATGGCATGCGGCGAATCAAGTGCCACCGCGAGACGTGTGATGCCCATTAAACGTGCTCTTCTCGTAGGCGTATCTCTGCACGCGATCGGCGCAGGCGCAGCATATGCGGAATCCCCTCCTGCCCTGGTGGCGCAGATGCATGCGGGCCGCGCGGTTGTGAAGACGGGCTTACATTCTCAGAAACCGACCAACAACTCGTCTACCACCGTGATTACCACCACGGTCTCGACATCGGCAGACTACAAGAAGAAGACGAAGCTGTTGTACACGTATTACACGTTCCTTAACAGCGGCTCATTCTGCCCTCAGCCGCAGGAGAAAATGAAGCTGGCCACGCACAAGACCAAGTATGCAAAGGTGAGCACCAGCACGGAGAGCTACAGCGAAGGCTGCGGAACCCCCACCAAATTCTACGGCGACGTCTATAATCTGCAAACAAAGAAGGGCGCGGGCAAGACAGACGCATTCTACGCCGACCTGGTTGGCAGGGACATCCACTACGACGGCACGGTCTACAAGAAGCTCACGGCGAAGTTCGCCATTGAGGTCGAAATAAACCCGTAAGGCTCTAACAGTTGGGAGGACCACGCCAGTGACGATCCGAACCTGGCGGGAGGGTGATTCATCGAAGTTTAAGGCAAAGGTGCCGCGGCACGAGGCGCCTGCCTATGGGGCGGATGGCAAGATCATTGCCGGCGCTAAACCATGGTTGGTGCACAGCACGAGGCCACACCGACGGCGGCGCTAGGGTTTAGGCGGCGCAACGAAGAAATTACAGTCGATGCCGCGATTCGTATTATCTTCGTCAAAGGCAATTGTTTTGTATAACAGCCCAGTTCTACGCATGGCCGTCCTCAGAATACCTTGCGCGGGGGTAACCGGAAACTTGGCCGCGTGAGCCTCGGTTCGGGGGATTCCTCGAGGTAATCCCACACCGCGGTGATGGCCTGAATGGCGGCCTGACGATCGCCATCGGCACAGGCTTCATCCGCTGCGCGCAATAATGTTTCCAACCCAGCCACAGCTTGGTTCGGAACGGCGCCATCAAAATGCCGGCGAGACGAACCCACCCGCAGGCCTCCCCCCCTCCGCGCCAACGATGCACGCAGGGGCATTTATTACCTATCGCGTGCGTGGA
>DATJOH010000098.1:0-3526 GCA_035507235.1 Acetobacteraceae bacterium | reverse complement strand
AACAGACAAAAGTTTTTTGCTTCTTTTTTTCAAAAAAGAAGATTCTTCTTCTATTCCAGACCTTTGCGCACCGTCTGGCCCCCAGTTGCCACCCTCCCCAGGAATACTATATGTTCGTCAGCAAGATGACGTATAGGGAAGCTGATGGCTCTAGTTGAGGTTACCCAGGCGCCGGCCCCGCGGCCCGCGCCCCCGGTGGGTGACCGGTTTCTGACGGTGACACAGCTTGCCCGCGATCTCGGCATCACCGCGCGCACGATCCGCTTTTATGAGGATAAGGGGCTGTTGTGCCCGCAGCGGGCCGGCACCACGCGCGTTTACACGGCGCGCGACCGGGCGCGCATGATCCTCATCCTGCGCGGCAAGAATCTCGGGTTTTCATTGCGGGAAATTAAGGAATACCTGGACCTCTACGATGTGGATCACACGCAGGTGGAACAGGTGAAGGCGCTGCTCGGCGCCGTGCACCAGCGGCTGGAATTGCTGCGCGAGCAGCGCAAGTCCCTGGAAGCCACGATCGACGAACTGGAGGACATCCAGCGCCAGGCACAGGAGGCGCTGGAAAAAGGCCCGTTGGAAATCAAGCACGCCCACCGCTGAAGGGCGTCGCCGTCACGCTGTATCTGGAGTTTCGCATGACCAATGTCGTAATCGCGGGCTATGCCCGCTCACCATTCACGCTGGCCAAGAAAGGCGCGCTGGCCCGCATCCGTCCGGATGACATGGCGGCGGAAGTCATTCGCGGCCTGATCGAAAAAACCGGGGTGAATCCCGAAGATATCGAGGACATTATCGTCGGCTGCGCCTTTCCGGAGGGCGAGCAGGGCATGAATGTCGCGCGCCTGATCGGGCTGCTGGCGGATATGCCGATTTCGGTCGGCGGCTGCACGGTCAATCGTTTCTGTGGCAGCTCCATGCAGAGCGTGCATATCGCCGCGGGCCAGATTCAGCTTGGCGCCGGCGACGTTTTCGTATGCGCCGGTGTGGAAAGCATGAGCCGCATTCCGATGGGCGGCTATAATCCGCTGTTCAATCCGGTCCTCGCCAAAAAATCGCCGGGTGCCTACATGGGCATGGGCGAAACCGCCGAGAACGTTGCGCGCAAATGGCAGATCACCCGCGACGCGCAGGAAGAATTCGCGGTGAAAAGCCAGCAGAAGGCGGCGGCAGCGCAGGCGGCCGGCAAGTTCAAGGACGAAATCATCCCGATCCACGGCAAGAACGGTGCGATCGATGTCGATGGCTGTATACGTGGTGACACTACCAAGGAAGTGCTTGCCGGCCTGAAACTGGCCTTTGACGCGGAGGGCACCGTCACCGCTGGCACCTCCAGCCCGCTCACCGACGGCGCCGCCGCGGTGCTGGTCTGTTCCGAAGCGTATGCGGACAAGCATGGCATGAAGAAACTGGCCCGCATCAAGAGTGTTGGCGTCGCCGGTGTGGAACCGGAAATCATGGGCATCGGCCCGGTGCGCTCCAGCAACAAGGCGTTGCATCGCGCCGGCCTGAAGGGCGCCGACATGGATGTCGTGGAATTGAACGAAGCCTTCGCCAGCCAGGCGCTCGCCAGCATATCGGAAATCGGCTTTCGCCCGGAGGCGACCAACATCGATGGCGGCGCCATCGCTATCGGCCATCCGCTCGGCGCCACCGGGGCGCGCATCGTCGGCAAGGCGGCCAGCCTGCTGGCGCGCGAAGGCGGCAAATATGCCATCGCCACGCAATGCATCGGCGGCGGCCAGGGGATTGCGACGGTTCTGGAACGGATCTGAACCATGGCACTGGATATCAAGAAAGTCTGCGTCATCGGCGCCGGCGTCATGGGCTCCGGCATTGCCGCACAGGTAGCCAACGCCGGCGTGCCGGTGCTGCTGCTGGACATCCTGCCGCGCGACGGCGGCAACCGTAACGCGGTCGCCGAAGGCGCGGTGGCGAAAGCGCTGAAAACCGATCCGGCGCCGTTCATGTCGGCCGGCGCGGCAAAACTGATCGAATGCGGCAATATCGAGGATGATCTCAAGCGCGTTGCCGAATGCGACTGGATCGTCGAAGTGGTATTGGAGCGTCTCGACGTAAAACAGGCGCTGTACAAGCGGCTGGAGGAAGTACGGCGTCCCGGCACCGCCATTTCCTCCAACACCAGCACGATTCCGCTCGCTACCCTGCTCGGCGGCATGCCGGGCAGCTTCGCGCGCGATTTCATGATCACGCATTTCTTCAATCCGCCGCGCTATATGCGCCTGATGGAGCTGGTCACCGGGCCCGCAACGGATCGCGCGCTTGCCGATGCAGTCGGCGCTTTTTGCGATGTCCGGCTCGGCAAGAGCGTCGTCGTTTGCCATGACAGCCCCGGCTTCATCGCCAACCGGCTCGGTGTTTACTGGATGACGTCCGCCGTCACCGAAACGCCGGAGATCGGCCTGACGGTGGAGGAAGCGGATGCGGTGATGGGCAAGCCGTTCGGCATTCCGAAAACCGGCGTGTTCGGCCTGTCCGATCTGGTCGGGCTGGATTTGATGCCGCACGTGACATCCAGCATGGCGGGCGCGCTTCCGCCGGGCGATCCGTTCCACAAGGTGAACCGTGAGGTTCCCGTGGTGCGCAAGCTGCTGGAAACCGGCTACACCGGCCGCAAGGGCAAGGGCGGCTTTTACCGCATTAACAAATCGGGCGGCGGCCGCGCCAAGGAGACGATCGATCTCGCCACCGGCGAATTCCGTCCGGAGCAGAGGGCGAATCTGCCGGAACTGGCCGCCGCCGGAAAAAATATCCGCGCGATTTTCGAGGCGGGCGGCAAGGTCGGCACCTATGCCTGGAATGTCATGGGCCGCACGTTGGCCTATGCGGCAAGCCTGCTACCGGAGGCCGCCGACGAAATCACCGCCATCGATGAAGCGATGCGGCTTGGCTATAATTGGAAGTTTGGCCCGTTCGAGCTGATCGACAAAATCGGCGTCGATTGGTTCGTGCAACGGCTGCGCGCCGAAGGCACTCCGGTCGCACCGATCCTGGAGAAAGCAGCCGGCCGCAATTTCTACCGTGTGGAAAGCGGCAAGCGCCAATATCTTGGCCTAGACGGCGCTTACCATGACGTGGTGCGGCCGGATGGCGTGCTGCTGCTGGAGGATATCAAACTCGCGCAGAAGCCGGTCCTGAAGAACGGCAGCGCCGCCGTGTGGGATATCGGCGATGGCGTGCTGTGCTTCGAATTCACCAGCAAGTCCAATTCGCTGGACGATCAGATTCTCGCCCTGCTGCAAAAAACCATTGCCCTCGTGAAGGAAAAATACAAGGCGCTGGTGATCTACAACGAAGGCGAGAATTTCTCGGTCGGCGCGAATGTCGCGCTTGCCTTGTTCGCGGCGAACATCGCGGCCTGGGCGCAGGTGGAGGCGACGATCGCCACCGGCCAGGACATGATGCAAAAGTTGAAATACGCCCCCTTCCCGGTCGTCGCCGCACCCGCCGGCATGGCGCTCGGCGGCGGCTGCGAATTCCTGCTGCATAGCGATGCGGTGCAGGCGCA
>DATJOH010000097.1:0-2648 GCA_035507235.1 Acetobacteraceae bacterium | reverse complement strand
AGAAGATCTGGATGCGGTATACGGTCGAGCCGGATGGGACGGTCACGAACGGCACGCTGCTTTACGATGCTACGAGCGAAACCGCGGCGGGTGCGCCGGATGGGATGAAGGTGGATCGCGACGGCAACATCTATAGCGCGGGGCCGGGCGGGGTTTGGATTCTGTCGCCGGCGGGGAAACACCTGGGGACGATCGTGGTGCCGGAGCGGGTGGGGAATCTGGCCTGGGGCGGACGCTCGGGCAAGACGCTGTATATCACGGCCAGCACCAGCGTGTATGCGATGGAGGTGACCGTGGGCGGCGTGAAACCGTAGTTTCGAAGTTTTCGCAAGGGAAAAATCGAACCTCTTGACAGCCCGCGGCCCTGGTGCTATTTTTGGAGCATGATGCTGCTTTTGCAGCATAGCTTATGGCCGAAAAAGCGCTGAGCCGCCGCGAACGGCAGATGATGGATATCCTTTACCGGCGGGGACGCGCGACCGCCGCGGAGATCCACCGCGAGCTTCCGGACCGGCCCAGCTACTCCGCGGTGCGAGCCAAACTACGCGTGCTCGAGGAGAAGGGCCACGTGCGGCATGAAGAACAGGCCCTGCGCTACGTTTACCTGCCCACGGTTCCGCGCGACCGGGCGCGGCAGAACGCGCTGCGCCACCTGCTGGCGACATTCTTCGACAACTCTCGCGAGCAGGCCATCACCGCATTGCTGAATTTGAAGAGTGGGGGTCTGGACCCGGAAACATTGGACCGCCTTTCCGCAGTCATCGCAAAGGCCAAACGAGAGGGTATTTGAATGCCATCGAACGCATTTCTGTTGGATGCCGCCGCCAAGGCGACCATGCTTCTGGCCGCGGGATGGCTGGTGACTCTGGCGCTGCGCCGCCATGCAGCGGCCGCACGCTACTTCACCTGGATCTGCGCGCTCGGTGCCGCGTTGGCGGTGCCCGTTATATCCGCGCTGGCGCCGCGCTGGAATGTGCAACTGCCGGCGACGGCGACTGTCGCTGCCGCGCCAGCTTTGGCTGGTGCTGAACCCGTCTCAGACATCGGCGCCACCGCACCGATCAACGCGCGCCGGCCGATCGCGTGGATGGCGCTGATCTGGCTGGCGGGCGCGCTGATCGCCCTGATGCGCATCGCGTTGGGAAACGTGCGGCTGGCGATGGCGCTGCGCCGCGCACCCGAGATTCGCGTGCCGGAATGGATCGCGGCGCGCGACGCCGCGGCCAAAGCTATCGGGTTGCGGCATGCCGTCACGCTACGGCGCAGCAGCGAAAGCGACGTGCCGCTGACCGGCGGTCTGTTCTCTTTGTCAGTAGTTCTGCCGGAAAGCTGCGATGAATGGGACGAGGCGCGCCGCCGCGTGGTGCTGCTGCACGAGTTGACGCATGCCCGGCGCAGAGATCCGCTCGTCTGGCTGCTGGCGCGTATAGCCGTGGCCGCGTACTGGTTTCATCCGCTGGCGTGGCTCGCGGCCGGCGGCCTGCGGCGCGAACAGGAGCGCTCGTGCGACGATGCGGTACTCAGAGCCGGCACGGTGCAATCGGACTACGCCCAGCACTTAGTGGATCTGGCGCGCTCGGCAATGAATGCCGCAACTTACCCCGCCGCGCTGGGGATGGCCGCCACTTCCGACCTGGAGGATCGCGTGCACGCCCTGCTCGACACACGCGCGCGCCGCAATGCACCGAGCCGCCTGGCATGCTCGATAGCGGCGGCGGCGCTGATCGCCGTGATCGTGCCGCTGGCTGCCGTGCATGCCCAGGAGTCGCCGGCCACGTCCCTTTCGGGTACCGTGTACGACGCCAGCGGGGCCGTGGTGCCGAATGTGCTGGTGCTGCTGAAGAGCGGCGCGAACCATCAGGAAGCCGCGCGGGCCAGCGCCGCCGGTGAATACTCCTTTTCCGGCGTTCCGGCGGGATCGTACACCTTGCAGGTGCGCGCTCCGGGCTTTGCCGAATTCCAGAAGACGGTGGTGCTGCCGGCCGGGCAGTTGAATAATACGCTGGATCTGGGGCAAGTGACCGAAGCACTCGAGGTGGTCGGCAAAGGACCGCGCCCTAAGGAGAGCGGCACGCCGCACCGGATTCGCGTGGGCGGCAATGTGCAGGCGACCAAACTGGTATCGATGACCAAGCCGGTGTATCCGCCGGTCGCCCAAGCCGCGGGCGTGGAGGGCACCGTTATGCTGCGTGCGGTGATCTCGACGAGTGGCGACTTGCTGGGGCTTTCGGTGCTCAATCAGTCGGTGGATCCGGAGCTGGCTTCCGCTGCCATGGATGCCGTGAAGCAGTGGCACTATCAGCCTACGCTGCTGAACGGCGAGCCGGTTGAAGTAGTGACGACCATTGCAGTCACGTTCCGGCTCGAGAAATGATCGCGGCGGGGGCAGCTATCGGCCATGCTAGACTCGCAACATCATGGCCTACTTGCCCCTCATTGCGATCGGTTTAGGCGCCGGCGTCCTGGCCGGCATGTTTGGTATCGGCGGCGGATTGGTGATTGTGCCGGCTTTGCTTTATTTCATGAAGCTTAACGAGGTGGACGCGATCGGCACATCCCTGGCGGCGCTGATTCCACCGGTGGGGCTGTTGGGGGCGCTCGAATACTATCACAACGGCCACATGAATTTGAAATACGCGCTGATTATC
>DATJOH010000096.1:0-5164 GCA_035507235.1 Acetobacteraceae bacterium | reverse complement strand
TGTAGTCGGGCGAGGGGGCCCAGACAGCGGGCAACATGACGAACGCGCCTTCGACGCCTTTGAGCGCTTGCTCGATGGCTGCCGAATCATTCCAATCGCCGTCTACCAGTTCCACACCCTGATTCGCCCAGCTTGACGCCTTCTCGCGATTGCGGACCAGCGCGCGTACTTCCTTGCCATGCGCCAACAGATGTTCTGCCGTTGCGCCGCCCACTTTTCCCGTGATTCCCATTACTAAAAACATGCGATTTCTCCTGATCTTGAGGGGACGGGATAATGCCTCTGCTGGGCCCCTGCCGGTTCAACGGGTGAGCGGCAGAACCGCCCGGATACGCGGATCCCGCGCGTACAGGCCGCCCCAGGCCATCGCGCCAAGAAGCAGGGAAATAAATTCCGGCGGCGATCCCAACTCGCCGATGCGGACATGGGCGCAGATGGCACCGCCCAGAAAACCAGTCACCAGGATCGCGCCCAGGACGGCGGTGGCCGGAATGGCGTAAAGGACGGCGCAGGCGAGGATGATCGGACCCACGACACGGGTCAGGTCCATCGCGAACCCGGTTTCCCGCAGCATGCTCGCGATCTGCGCCGGCGCCAAAAGCTGAATGGTGCCGTCGGCCACCAGAGCGATGACGACAATCGCGCTGATTATCCGGCCGGCCCACAGGGCGGGCTGCAAGGTCATGGCTTCACGCACGTGATGCAGGTTCATGGTTTGGGACATTTGTCGTTCTCCGATGCGGTCACCAGATTTCGCGGCTTACTGTGTCTCGTGGATATGATAAACACCGACGAAGTGAACATACTGTTCTCTTTTTGGTGAACAATATCGGGGCAAGAAATGCAGAATCTCGAACCCGTGCGCATATTCATAACGGTCGCGGAAATGGGCAGCTTCACCCGCGCGGCTGACAGCCTGGGCATCCAAAAGGGCAGGGTCTCCATGGCGGTCCGCAAGCTGGAAGAAGATGTCGGTGTCAGGCTGCTGCACCGGACGACGCGCAGCGTGCAGTTGACCGAGGACGGACGCGCGTTTCATGCGCGCGGCCGCGATCTGCTTGCCGAAGTGGATGACCTGCACACGATGTTCGCGGGCGATCGGGTGGCACTTCGCGGACGTTTGCGGGTCGATCTTCCGGCCGAGGTGGCGCGCGCAACGATCGTGCCGGCCTTGCCGGATTTCCTGACGGCTCACCCCGAGCTGGAGCTGGAAGTTTCGAGTACGGATCGGCAGGTTGATCTGGTTCAGGAGGGGTTCGACTGCGTCTTGCGGCTTGGAGCCATCCGGGACGAGGCGCTGGTTGCCCGCTCGCTCGGCCTGTTGCGCGTGGTGAACGCTGCCAGTCCTGCCTATTTGGCGCGCTATGGCGTCCCTCGGTCGCCAGAAGATCTCCAGCGTCAAGGACACCAAACAATCCATTTCTCGACGATGCGGGGCGCAAGAGCCTATGGCTGGGAATATCCGGACCGCGACGGCTACGCGACGCTTCAGTTACCAGGCGCGCTACAGGTCAACAGCGCGCAGACCTACGAGACCGCTGCCCTCGCTGGCCTTGGCGTGATTCAGGCGCCACTCATGGGGATTGGCCGATACCTGGAGAGCGGAGCACTCGTGGAGATCCTACCCGATTTTCGTCGCCGGCCGCTCGCCGCGTCCCTGGTCGTGGCACATCGGAGCAATCTGTCGCGCCGAGTGCGCGCATTCATGCAATGGATCGAGGCTGTGCTGACGCCGCATCTGGAATAGCGAGACGAACATTTTCCTCGACCAGAACCGAGCTGGTGAACGGGGACGAAGGGAACGCCAATGCGGACGTGACGCATCGATCCAGTCGGTCGGACAAGTCGCTCTAATCAGGCAGGAACATACGTCAACCTCACCATGTCCTCGCCAATGCGGTCGCTGGCCGTGAGGCGGAGCGGCGGGCGGGGGCCGGCGAAGAATGGCGTGCCGCTGCCAAGTACGACCGGGCGAAAATAAAGCCGATACTCATCAACAAGACCCAGATCGGCGAGGCTGCGCGCCAGGTCTGGTCCGGCGACGTCAATCTTCCCGACGAGGCGCGCCTTTAGCTCGCGCACCGCCGTCCCGAGGTCATTCTGGACCAGCGTGGCGTTGGGGCCGACTGACGCTGACGAGCGCGACACAACCCATTTCGGTCGGCTTCGCCAGGCCGCGGCGAACTCTTGGTCCTGCGCGTCCCAATTGGGCTGATCTTCGTCCCAATACCGCATGATTTCGTATGTGCGACGACCATACAGACAGCCGGCCAGGTCGCGCACGTGCTCTACGAAGTGACGAAAGACCGCGGGGCCCGGCGGACCAAGAACCATGTGGTCGACATAGCCATCCAGGGACTGCTGCAATCCGAAGGTGAGCGTCGCCATGCTGGAAAATCTCCATCCGAAGGTGTTCAGATCAGCTTGGGCAGCCGTTACGCAAAAGTGCCGTTAGCGCCTGCCTTGCTGACCTGGCATCAGATCGTCGAATGGGATCGCCGGATATCGACATCGCCGGACGATTTTTTCCCATCGTTGACGCGCAGGTAGCGGAAGTCCGCTTTCGGGTCAGAGAAGGAAGTAGTTCTTTTTTGAAAAAAAGAACCAAAAAACTTTTTTCTGTTGCGGGCAGCGCCGTGCGCACAGTTTTTAACGTGGGTGCACGGCGCCACGAGCAAAAGTTTTTTGCTTCTTTTTTTCAAAAAAGAAGAACTTCCTTGCTCCGCTTAAAACGGCGCCCCATCGCCAATTTCAGTCAGACCGGGAGTCCTCACTGAGAGAAATCGCTTGTGACGGGCACTGGCTGGCCGCCCGGCGCATGGCATCCTCGTCTTCCGGTTTCACCTCGCTGACCAGCACGATGGCGTAGCCGTCCTCGTGCAATTCGAACACCTCGGGGGCGATCCCGAGGCAGATTCCGAAACCGGCGCATATCTGCGAGTTGACATGTACTTTCATGGTCAACCGGCCGCCACGGGGTCGAACTCCAGGCCGATGTGGGTCAAGCCACGCAGGATGAAGGTTGGCAGATAGCTGTAGCGGCGCGCGCCGGCCGGCCCGTGGATTTTCTCCGATATGCGAATGTTGCTGGTCCGGTCGAACATGCGGTTGAGGGCGACGACCGTCTCCGCCCGCGCCAGGGGGGCACCGGGGCAGGCATGGCGGCCGGCGCCGAATGCCAGATGCAACCGCGCGTTCGATCGCCCCAGCCGGAACTCTCCCGGATTTTCGAACTTGCGGGCATCCCGATTGGCGGCGCTGTTGGCGATGAACAGGAAGGTTCCGGCCGGAATATCCACACCGCCGACGCGCGTCGGTTGTTTCGCCAGGCGGAAGTCGCCCTTGACCGGGCCTTCTATGCGCAGACATTCCTCGACAAAATTGGGGATGAGCGTGCGATCATCGCGCAGAAGCTGCTGGATGTCGGGGTGCTCACCGATGAATTGGAAAGCGTAGCTGAGCAGCCGCACCGTCGTTTCCTGCCCGGCGGCGAACATGTTGGCGGCGATTCGGGCGACGTCGACAGGCTCCGGCACCGCGCCGTCTGGGAAGGTGGCTTTCGCCAGCCCCGTGAGGATATCCGCGGTGGGATTGCGCCTGCGGTCCTCAATATAGCCGGAGAATTTATCGTATAGAAAGATCAGCGGCGCGTGCGTGACTTCGCCGTCCGTGCCGCCGACCACGGCGCCGCCACTCTCCTGCTCCACCTGAATCAGGTGCTTGCGGAACTCCGCCCGATCCTCGGGCGGCACGCCCAGCAGGTCAGAGACGACGAGTACGGCGAAGGGCTGGGCGAATGCGCCCATGAACTCGCACTCGCCATGGGAAAGGAAGGTGTCGATCTGCTGATCGGCCAACTTCCACATGAACTCCTCATTTTCCTTGAGGCGCCTGGGGGTGATCAGCGACATCAGCAACGACCGGTGGGCGGTGTGGCCAGGTGGATCCATGGTCGGCAGCTGATCGTGGAATGGCGTTTTGTCGCGGTAGGCTTCAATCAGCCCGGAAATGTCCTCGCTTTCGTGTCCCTTCAGGGGAATCGGGCAGGCCGGAAACGGTCCGGTGGTGGACATGCAGGAGGAAAAGCGAACGGGATCGTTGTAGATTTCGAGTGCTTCGTTGTACCCGGTTACCATGACGATGCCCTGATGCGGCTCACGCACGACCGGAGACTGCTCCCGCAGGTAATCGAAATAGGGGTACGGATCGTTGACGAACCAGTCGCTGCGGAAGAAATCGTGCGCTTCGAACTCGGGGGCTCTGTCGTTCATATGGGCTCCTTATCGGCGGCCGCCGGCATGGTCACACGTCACGCTTCGCTGACAGTCAGCCTGGCATGGCCGGGAGCATAGCGTGGCACGTGGCGCGTTTGCAAAACACTTGGGTCCAAAACAATCCCGCGTGCATCAGCTTTCGGGCGAGAAATGCCGGCCGCTGGAATGGCTGGAGCTTTCCCGCAAAAGCGGTCGGCGCAGGACCAAATGTTGCGCATGCAAGTCAGGCCTCAAAAAACAAAAGTTTTTATTTCTTTTTTTCAAGACAGCAAAAATTCGTTTTTTTGTCGAGCCATTCTTGTCTCATGCAGCGTGACGCTCAATGCACGTAGATGCGCACTTCCTTGGCGTGCAGGGAGGGGTCGGTGCGCACCGTCAGTTCCACCTGGCCCTGATCGGCGCCGTCGGTAACGATCGCCTCACCGATTTCGCGGCCGGTTTGCGTGGCCTCGCGCAACGCGGCGGCCTGGGCGTCCGGTGTCGCGGCGAGCGGCACCAGGGTTTGCACGGTGAAGAGCACGTCGGGCTTTACCGCCATGGCGCGTGTCACGGCCTGCGCCAGGGCAGACGTATAGTCCGGCTCGCCGCCGGCGTAGTTGAGGGTGAGGAGGGCGCCTGGGCCGGCGGGCGCGGCCTTGGCCGGCGGCGGCACCGGCGGTTTGCCGGCATTCGGATTGAAGTCGCGCTGATCCACGAGATGGCAGGCGCCGAGCGACAGCGCGGCCAGAAAAGGGAGCAGACGAAGCATCGGCGTCAGGTAACAGGGATCGGCAGGCAGGCAAACCGAAAGAAACGGGTGTTCGTTTTTAAAAAAAAGAATCAAGAAACGCTTTTGTTAGCCCTTTCTGTCGACTAAGCCTCTAAAGAGCAAAAGTTTTTTGCTTCTTTTT
>DATJOH010000095.1:0-2741 GCA_035507235.1 Acetobacteraceae bacterium | reverse complement strand
TCCTGTGCGTAGCCCATGCCGCCCAGCGTCAGCATGGCGGTGTGGCACGCCTCGAAGGCGAATTCGCCGGCCAGGTATTTCCCCGCATTGGCCTCAACACCGCAATCCATGCTTTGATCGAACAAAGTCGCCGCTTTCATGACCATCAGATTGGCCGCCTCCAACTGCGCCCAGCATTTGGCGAGCGGGTGTTGAATGCCTTGGTTCATGCCGATCGGCCGGTTGAACACGATGCGCTCGCGCGCGTAACGGGCGGCGCGCGCAATGGCGGCGCGGCCGATGCCGACCGCCTCGGCACCGATCAGAATACGCTCCGGGTTCAATCCGTGCAGGATGATTTTGAAGCCTTCGCCTTCCGTGCCGATCCTGTCCTCTTCCGGAATCCACAAATCCTCGATGAACAGCATGTTCGAATCGACCGCGTGCCGGCCCATTTTATGGATCAGCCGCACTTCGATCTTTGATCGATCCAGATTGGTATAGAACAGCGACAGCCCCTCGGTCTTACGCTTTACCTGGTCAAGCGGCGTGGTGCGCGCCAGCAGCAGCATCTTGGTCGCCACCTGCGCAGTGGAGATCCAGATTTTCTCGCCGTTCACCAGATAGCCGCCGTTATGCCGTTCCGCACGTGTCTTGAGTTCGGTGGTATTCAGGCCGGCATTGGGCTCGGTGACGGCAAAACAGACCTTGTCTTCTCCTCGCGCCACCGGCGGCAGGATGCGGACCTTCTGTGCCGCCGTGCCGAACAGGACCACGGGCTGCAGGCCAAACACCGGCAAATGGATGCTGGAGGCGCCGCTCATCCCGGCGCCGGACTCGGCAACCGCCTGCATCATCACTGCGGCTTCGGTAATGCCGAGCCCCGATCCGCCGTAAGCCACCGGCGTCGCGATACCGAGCCAGCCGCCCTCCACCATCGATTGGTAGAAATCCTCCGGAAACACGGCGTCCCGATCGCGCTCCAGCCAATACTCGTCCGGGAAGCGGGTGCAGTGCTTCAGGACGACGTCCCTGATGTTCTGCTGCTCCGCGGTGAAGGAAAAATCCATGAAGCCAGGCCAGGGCTGTGGGTACTTGTCGCGCCGGTCTAACAGCCGCCGCTTGCCCCCGCAACCGCTATCCGTGCCGATATCGGTACGCTATTCGGAAATAGGCATGGCCACCGGGCGATAATTCCGCTAGGGGCGGCCGGTTGCAAGGAGGGCTGGATGGGAAGCGACAAGGAGCGCACGGGGCCGCTTAAAGGCGTGCGTGTGGTCGATCTAACTTCCATGGTCATGGGGCCGTACTGCACCCAGATCATGGCGGACATGGGTGCCGACGTGATCAAGGTGGAACCGCCCGCCGGCGACAACACGCGCTATATTTCGGTCGGGCCGGCACCTGGCATGAGTGGTGTTTTCGTCAACGTGAACCGCGGCAAACGCAGTGTACTCCTGGATCTGCGGTCGGACGCGGATAAGGCTTCGTTACGCGACCTGATCGCGGAGGCGGACGTCTTCATCCATTCCATGCGGGCGAAGGCAATCGCCAAACTTGGCTTCAATTATAACGATGTCGCCGCCATCAATCCGGCAATCATTTACACCAATTGCTATGGCTATGGCCGGCGCGGCCCCGATCGCGACCTGACCGCCTACGACGATACGATCCAGGCGGAGTGTGGGCTACCCGCAGTGCAGCAGATGCTGACCGGCGAAGTGAACTATGTCGGCACCATCCTGGCCGACAAGGTGGCAGGCCTGACGGCGCTCTACGCCACGGTGATGGCGCTGTTCCACCGCGAGCGCAGCGGCGAGGGGCAGGAGGTGGAGGTGGGCATGTTCGAAACCATGGCGTCCTTCATGCTGGTAGAACATGCCAATGGCGCCATGTTCTCGCCCAAGCTGGGGCCCGCCATCTATCCGCGCGCGGTGGCGCCCAACCGGCGGCCATATCGCACGCGCGATGGCTACATTTCCGCGCTGATCTACAATGACAAGCAATGGTCCGCGTTCGTCGACGCCGTGCAGCCGGAATGGGCCATGGGCCCGGAACTTGCCACGCTCGCGCAACGGGCGCGCGGTATCGACAACGTTTACGCCCTGGTGGCTGGCACCATAGCGGGGCGCACCACGGACGAATGGCTCACGCTGTTCCGCGCGCTGGACATCCCCGCCGCGCCGCTGCGCAGCCCGGACGAACTGTTCGACAATCCGCATTTGAACGCGGTGGGGTTTTTCGAAACGGTGGAGACGCCGGCCGGCCCGGTGCGCTTCCCCGGGGTGCCGACGTGGTTTTCACGCACGCCGGGCCGCGTCGCCGGCGCTGCGCCGACCTTGGGGGCTGATACCGACGAAGTGCTGGCGGAACTTCGGTCGGTGGCGGAGCGTGCGCACATTTAGGAAGGAAAAAAGGCTTCTTTTTTGAAAAAAAGAAGCAAAAAACTTTTTCTATTGCTTCGAAGTTTCGGTCCATCCAAGAAGCGCGGGTGCTACCCGAAACAGATAAAGGTTTTTTGGTTCTTTTTTTCAAAAAAGAACATTCTTCCTTCCTTTCCTTCAACTACACACAGACGCTGCCGCCTCCGCCACGGCCTGGTCCTGCTCGCCACTGCCGCCGCTGACGCCGACGGCGCCGACAATGACACCGCCGACTTTCAAGGGGATTCCGCCAGCGAAAATCATGACGCGGTCAGGGTTGGAAACGTGAATACCATAAAACTGGTTGCCGGGCTGGCTGTTCTGCCCCAGCTCGCGCGT
>DATJOH010000094.1:0-3523 GCA_035507235.1 Acetobacteraceae bacterium | reverse complement strand
TCGCCGCCGTGCGGGTGTGGGACAGTTCCACCGCCTACGGCCATTGTTGGCTCATTCTGCCGATCGCGGCCTTCCTCGCATGGGAGCGGCGGGGCCAGGCCGCCGCCGCGAGATTGGCGCCGCGTCCGGCACTCGCGTTGTTGGCCGTGCCGCTGGTGGTGGTGTGGCTCGCGGCGGACCTGCTCGGCATTATGGAAGGGCGGCAATTGGCGGCCATCGGCTTCGTGGAAGTGGCGCTGCTGGCCGTGTTCGGACCGGCGCTGTGGTGGGCGCTGGCGGCGGCGCTGCTCTACCTGGTCTTCCTGGTGCCGTTCGGCGCATTCCTGACCCCGGCGCTGCAGAATTTCACCACCGGGTTCATTCTGTACGGCCTCGGCCTGTTCGGCATTCCGCACCAGGCGGCGGGCAATCACATCGAAATTCCCGAGGGCCTGTTCTACGTCGCGGAAGCCTGCGCGGGCCTGCGCTTCCTGATCGCAAGCATCGCGTTCGGTGTGTTGTACGCCGTCACCATGTTCACCTCGCCCTGGCGACGCGTGGCGTTCATCGCCGCGGCCTGCGTGGTGCCGGTGGTTGCCAATGGGTTCCGGGCGCTCGGCATCGTGTTGCTGGGCCATTGGCTGGGCAGCCCCGAGGCGGCCGCCACCGACCACATACTCTATGGCTGGCTGTTCATTTCGCTGGTGATCGTGGCGCTGGCTGCCGCCGGCATGCCGTTTCGGGAAGCGCCGCCACGACCGCCGCCGCCCGCGCCGCTGCCGTCGCCGGATCTGCGCATGCGGGCCGTTTATGCGGTGTGGCCGGTGCTGCTGCTGGCCGCGGCCGGGCCAGCGCTGATGCTGGGCGTCAACGGCCGCCGTCCGGCACCAACGGCGACGGCAGTGCTGATCGCGCCTGCAGGCTGCGCCGAAACCGCCCGCTATTCCGTGGATGGCGGGCTCGCCCAGGATTTCGCCTGCGTCGCAACAGCCGTTACCACGCGCTTCTATGTCCTACCGCGGGGGGCCAACCCTGCCCGCGTCATGACGCTTGCGCAGGCCCAGCCGGCAGCGCTGCTGCCAAACGCCGATCTGGACGCCGGCAAGCTGGAGATCCCTGGCGCCAACCCCCAGGCCTGGGTGCTCGCGCGAGCGGATCGTGCGGCACAGGCCGCCGCCTATCTTGTCTATGTGAATGCGGGGCCGGTTCTGGGCGGCCTGCGCGACCGGCTGCGTCTCGCGCGCGGCATGATCGATGGCGGGGATATCGCGCCGGCCGTTCTGGCGGTGGCCGTGACGCACGCGGCTGGCGATCCGCTGGTGCCGCTGCGTGCATTCCTGGCGGCGCAGGGGGATCTGACAGGGCGCGTCGCGAATGCTCTGCAACGCATGCCGCAAAAATAGTCCGGGCCAGGAGCAGAGCTCCTGGCCCTTCGTTCCAGGATTCAGCCCGCGTGGCTTACCGGCCGATCGGCCGGCCGAGCTGAACGGCCTGGATTGGGGGTTGCGGCGATACGCGCGCGCTTTGCGGCTGTAGCGTCGCACTGAATGTCTGGGTCGGCGATTTGCAGTACAGCGCCTTCTTCGGCTTCGGCCCGACCGGGCTCAGCACCGCGACGATCGTGCTCACCGTGCCGCTCACGCTGCTCGTGGCCGGATCGAACGTCATTTTGAGCGCAATCGTGAAGTTGTTGGTGCCAGTGGTGTTTTTGGCCGCGTCCTTGCCGGAGATCGGCGCGTCAAAGCCATAGCCCCAGCCGGTGTTGGTCACCACGCTGCCGCCCTTGCAGTTGGCGGTGTACCAGACCAGCGCCCCGGTGACGGCATTCACGCCATTACCGTCAGTGGCGACCGTCAATGATACGCTATTACCGTCGGCGGACGTGCCGGCGTAGTTGCCTTGCGGTACCGACTGCGCGAGCGCCGGCGTGGCAAAAGCGGCCGCCAGGGCGGCGACGATGAAGCGGGTCATGAGTGACTGTCTCCTCGGTGTGTATTGAACAACCAAGTGGTGCGAGCCCGCTTGGAAGTTCGCGGAAAGGTTTACACCCGTATCAGACCGTTTCGTTTGACCCAGCGCAAATAGAAAATGACTATTTCCTGAGACGTAGCTATCAAGATGCCGTCAGTCTTGTGACGAATCTCGGAAAAAAGATGACGCAATTCGGAAGGAGGCCGCCGGCCCTGGCATCTGTGCCCGGAGTGCGGCATTTACCGCCGGCATGAAGACGCAGAAGCTCCTCACCCTGGTCGGCCTCGGGTGCGCGCTTGCCGCGATGACGACCCTCACCTCCTACTCGGTGACGCTCTACCGGCTGTTCTGCTCGGCGACCGGCGCGAACGGCACGACGCAACGCGTGGCGGCCGCGCCGAAGCGGGAAAGCGTGCACGATGTCACCGTCTATTTCGACACCAACGTGGCACCCGGCATGCCCTGGCGGTTCGAGCCGCTGCAGCGCTCGGTGAAGCTGCATCTCGGCCAGGATGCGCTAGCCTTCTTCGAGGCCCAGAACCTCTCCGATCACGACATCGTCGGGCACGCCACGTTCAACGTGACGCCGGAAAAAGTCGGCGTGTATTTCAAGAAGATCCAGTGCTTCTGCTTTACGGAAGAGCGGCTGAAGGCCGGCGCGCGGGCGGAAATGCCGGTGGATTTCTTCGTCGACCCGCGGCTTGCCACCGATCCCTCCACCGCGGACGTGCACGAGATCACGCTTTCCTACACGTTCTTCGAATCGAAGCAGCCGCAAGGCGCAACCAACCTGTCGCGTTTCGCTGCCGCGCCACCGGACCCCGAGACCGGCGAAAAACTGTTCGCGCAGAGTTGCAGCGGCTGCCATTTGGCCGAGGGCACGAAGGTAGGACCGCCGCTGGCGGGCGTAGTCGGGCGGCCGGCCGGCAGTGTGCAGGGCTATCCCTATTCCACCGCATTGAAGAATGCGGGTTTCACCTGGGATACGGATCGGCTGGAAGCCTGGCTTGCCGACCCGCAAAAACTCGTGCCCGGCGCCACCATGCCGATGCGCGTCCCGGAACCAGTGGCGCGCCGCGATATCGTCGCGTACCTGAGGACATTGCATCCCGGAAGTTGAAGCCGACCGGCGTCTAGGGTATCGGCCCTAGATCGCGGCCAGTGCATGCGCCGCGGCATAAACGCTGGAGGAAACCGCAACGATGGCCGCCATCAACGCCGTCACCGACATCGCACTCGAGGACGGCGTCGCCGTCGTCACGCTCAATTCGCCGCCGGTCAACGCCCTGTCCGCCGACCTGCGCGACGGGCTTGCCGCCGCCATCGATAAAGCTGTTGCCGACCCGACCGCGCGCGCGATCGTGCTGATCTGCGCTGGCCGCACCTTCATCGCCGGCGCCGACATCAGCGAATTCGGCAAGCCGCCCCGCGGCATCAGCATTCACGATCTGCTCGACAAGATTGAAGGTGCGCCGAAGCCGGTAATCGCCGCGGTGCACGGCACGGCGCTGGGCGGCGGGCTGGAAACCGCCCTCGCCTGTCATTACCGCGTCGGCGTGCCATCGGCGAAATT
>DATJOH010000093.1:0-5388 GCA_035507235.1 Acetobacteraceae bacterium | reverse complement strand
AACGCCGGTCGGGCACGGAAGTTGCGGTTGAGCCGTCAGACGCGGGGAATTGGCTGCGCCATGTCGGCGCGGCCACAAGCCGGTTCAGGCATCGCGCCGGAAATCGGTGAGAGCCCGCATCATCGGACCAGTGAAGCTGGTTTTGTAGATGCAGGGGCAGGGCTGGCCGGGCGCTGCGCTGGCGGCCTCGGCTTCGGCGGTGAGCCGGTCCACCCAGGCGAGAAGATTGGCCCGGCCGCCGAACGCCGCCGCATAACGCGCCAGCATGTCCTGCATCAGCGCGGCGACCTGCGGCGCCGTGAGACCAGGGTCGAGATCAGGATCGGCGACCCGCGTGCGCCGCAATGCAAACAGCGGACCCGAGAGTTTGCAGCCGCCGGCGCGCAGGATGAACATGCTGCCAGCGTAACCACGCGGCGCACGCGGATTCTCATCGCCAACGATGACGATCCGGGTGCCTCTATTCGCGTACGCCGCGAACAGTTTTGCACGCACGCCGCGACGGGCGAGCGCGCCGAGCAGCGGCTGACATGGCGCCAGCTGTGAAATGGAAAATGGCTCGAAATGTGTCGTCGCGGGATCGTAAGGCAAGTTGAAAATCGGATCGAGCGGCAGGCTCGCAGCACCGTAATGAAAAGCCGCCGCGGGCGCGGCGGCAAGGAACGCGACGGCCAGGCAGGAGAAGCCCAGCACGGCGCGGCGGATGCGGGTGAACATCGAACCTCATTCCCTGAAGATTGGCGCGCCGTTGCGGGCGCGGGTTCTTCAGGGCATGTGGCGTGCCAGTGCGCGACGCATTGCAAATCAGAGAGTTACACGACAGGGCGCGGCGATTGGGCGAAAACGGCTCGGCAGGAAATGCCGGGCGGCGGTTTTGACTGAGGTTTCAAGGAAGATTCTTCTTTTTTGAAAAAAAGAAGCAAAAGACTTTGATTATATCGGTTCCGTGGCCTGTGGTCGCTCGTAGTCCAGACCTAATAGAGAAAAGTCTTTTTGCTTCTTTTTCTTCAGAAAAAGAAGATTCTTTTCTGACCCTATCGCCGCGCCTCAAGCGCCATGGCGATCAGCGCACCGCCGCCGAACAGCAGATCCAGGCCCACGAACACCCCCAGCACCCACACCAGGCTGCCTGGCAAGCCCGCAATGATCAGCGCCGCCAGCAGCAGGTCGACCAGGCCATTCACCAGCAGCCACTCCCAACGCCCGGTGAGTTCGCCGCGGTGCGAAATGGCCAGTACCACCATGAAGATCCCGTCCACCACGAAGAAGGCGGTCAGCACCGTGGTCAGCGTCGCCAGCCCGGCCAGCGGGTGCCAGATCAGCACGAGGCCGGCCAGCAAGGCGGCGACGGCGGACAGCAGCGACCAGCCAAAGCCGGGCAGGGCGCGGCCGCGCAGGGTGGAAACCAGGCCGGCAACGCCGGCGATGAGGAACAGCCAGCCGAGGAAAATGGTCGTGGCCAGGCCCGCCAGCGGCGGTATCAGGATGGCGCCGATGCCGAGCAGGACCAGAATAATCCCCTCGGCCAGAACGAGGCCCGAATGGTCGTGGATGGCACGGCGAAGGCCGGCCTCTCCGGGATCGGTGACGAGCAGCGCCATGATGAAGTGTTCCCCTCGATTGCCAGGGATGAATGTAGGGCGGTCGGGCCCGTTCCTCCAAGCCGGCGCGCTTGATGCTGCGGTGCAAAAAAGCCATACTTGCGGCAGGGAAGACGCCAGCCGCGGCCGCCATCACGTTCGGAGGAGGCAGCGATGCTGGATGGGGTTGAAGCTACGGAATTTTCCCACGTGCGGCCCGGCGATACGCCGTTCGTGGGCGAGGGGCTGCGCGATTTTTTCCTGTATCGCGACCTCGGCATCGCGAAGGCGACCAAGGGCCGCGTGATCGCGCAATTGGTGAAGGCCAATCTGCCGCCGGAAAAGGGCACGGGCTGGCACACCCACCAGGCGGATTTCCATATCGTGCTGATGCTGAAAGGCTGGGCGCGTTTCATGTACGAGGACAAGGAGACGCTGGTTTCCGCCGGCGACTGCGTGCATCAGCGCCCCGGCATTCGGCATTACCTGTTCGATTACTCGCCGGACATGGAATATCTGGAAGTGACAGGCCCGGCGGATTTCGGCACGACCGACATCGATCCGCCCTACGACGTGCCGACGCCCACTCCATGGCCTTAATAGTCACGTAAGCTACGTGAGCGAACGAGCAAAAGTTCTTTGCTTCTTTCTTTCAAGAAAGAAGAATCTTCTTTTCTGAAGAAAAGAAGCAAAAGACTTTTATCTGTTTGTTTGGAGCGACGTCAGCGCCATGGCGGCTGATTTGGTGCGGGCGTCGTTTGGGCCGAAATTGCGGGTGAACACGGTGACGCTGTCCGCCAGAAGCGGCCGGGCTTCCGTGGGTTTGCCTTCCGTCATCAGCAGCTTGGCTAGCAGGAATTCGAAATGGCCGAGATCCCACTCGCCGTGGCTGAAGGCGCGGTGGGAGCGGTCCACGATGTCGCGATAGAGCGATTCGGCGTGTGGCAGGTTGCCCGCGAGACGGTAATCTTCCGCGAGGTTCGCCTCGATCCACAGCGCATCCTCGTTGTCCGGGCCGCGCACGCCCTGTTGCAGGGCCAGGGATTTTTCAGCGAGCGGAATCGCCTCGCTCGGCCGTCCTGCCTCCGCCAGCGTTTTTGCCAGCAGATTCATGCCGAAGCGCGAAAGCTCGAAATTCTCACCATGCGCGCTCACGTAATGATCAAGCGCCTGACGCAGCATGGCGATCGCCTCGTCGTACTGATGCGCTGCCGTCAACGCCCGGCCCAACTGCGTCGCGGCACGCGCCGTCACATCCGTTTCGCCACCGGAGATCGCCAGCACGCGCGCATGCACGTCGCGCAGGATGGCGACGGCTTCCGCCGTCTGCCCCGCTTCCATCAGGATTTCGCCGAGATGGAGGCGGCGGTCCTGCACCAGTAGATGGTCGGGTCCGTAGGCGAGTTGCGTAAGTGCGACGGTTTCGCGCGCCATGGGAATTGCTTCGGCGAAATGCTGGCCTTGCGAAAGCTGGTAGGCGAGCAAATCCTGCACGCGCAGCGTGAGCGGATTGGCGTGGCCAAGCCGCCGCGTCGATTCCGCGAGCAGGGTACGTAACTTCGCGGCGCACACCGCATCGTTTTCGGTCGCCATGCAGTCGGCGAAACGGATCGCATAGCGGCCGCGTAATTCCACCGCCGGATCGGCGGGATGGGCGGCCAATATGTCGGATCCGGTCGCGCGCAGCAGGTCGAGTGAGGCGGTGCGCTCGGCGAGGTCCGCAATGTTCATGCGCACGGCCTGGGTTTCGGGCGCGTCCTCGCCACGCTGGCGGCGTAATGTGGCCAGCGCCGCCTTGAGCAGTGGCATTGCATGGTCCTGATCCGCGAGCCCCGCATAGGCGCCGCCGATGGCGGATTCGAGCGTTGCGCGATCGGCCGTTTCCACCGGAAAGCGGCGCGTGAGATCGCTGGCCGCGGCGCCAAGCAGATTTTTCACCGGAATGTTTGGATTGGCCGCGAGAAGCGGGTTCGCCGCCGACAGCAGATCGTCGGTCAGGAATTTTGTGACGGTAGTGGCGCGGGCTGCCTGTTCCCGGGCGCGCGTTTCCGCGCGGTTGGCGCGCACATAGAGGAAGGTGCTGGTGGCGAAGCCGAGCAACAGCACACCGAGCACGCCGATCAAAGGCGCGCGTCGGGCGCGGGCGAGTTCCAGCGCGCGGGCGGTGGCAGTGGCTTTTGCAGCCGCCGCGGCCGCGGCCGCCGCGGCGGCGCGACGGTCGGGCAAGGTTCGCAGCCGCCGCGCCAATTCCGCCGCGTCCGCCAGGCGTTGCGCCGGGTCGCCGGCGGCCGCCGCCGCTATGTCCGCGCGTAGGAGCGGATCCGGAATGGCCGCCTCCCACCCAGGCGCAAGCGGCCGGCGGAGGTCGCCGGCGGCGAGTTGAAACAGCACCACACCGAGGGAAAAAATATCGCCCTGCACAGTGGGCGCGCCGCCGGCGGCCAGCTCGGGAGGACGGTACATCGCCGTGCCGGCGGTGCTGTCCTCGCGGGTCGCGTCGGTTTCCAGGCGGGTGATGCCAAACGCATCGAGTTGCGCCGGATCGAGGGCGCGGCCGCTACCGAAATCGGTCAGCACGGGCCGCGCCTCGCCGCGTTCATCGAAGCGGATCAAAATATTGGCGGGTTTCAGATCCTTGTGCAGCACCGCCATGCCATGGATGGCGGCCAGCGCTTCGGCGATCGCGGCCGCCAGCTCCAGCCGTTGCGGCAGCGGCAAGGTGGCGGCGCCGCCCTGGCGTTCCGCCCATTCGGCGAGATTGCCGGCCTCGTACCACGCCGTTTCGATGAAGGCCGGCGCTTCCTCGAAACTCCAATCCAGGACGCGGATCAGATCGGCGCGGGGGCCCAGGCCTTCGCGCAACAGGCGGGAGAGCGTGACCTCCCGTCGTAGCGCCATCAGTGCCGCCCCATCGGCGGCGAATTTGATGACGCGGACGTCGTGCGACTGCGTCTGCTCCATCAGCCAGGCGTCGCCGAAGCCGCCGGTGCCGAGGCGCCGCGTGAGCCGCCAATTTGGCCGGCGCGGCACCGGATCGCCGGGCGCGAAGCCGGCGGTGAGCGGTGGCGGCGCCGGCGCACGGGCGGCATCCTCCACGGTGACTGGCGCGGCGAAACGGTAGCCGTAGCCGAACACGGTGCGCACGATGTCATGCCCGGCATCGCCGAGTGCCAGGCGCAGGCGGGCGACGCATTTTGTCAGCGAGGCCTCGGTGACATCGCGCCCGGGCCAGAGTGCGTCGAGCGCTTCCTCCTTGGTGACGACCTCGCCGGCATGCGCCAGCAGCAAGGAGAGCAGGTCGAGCGGCCGACGCTCCACCTCTATCTCCTGGCCGGCGACGGTGAGGGTTTGGCTTGCTTCGTCAAAGCATGTGTCGCCGAACCGCCAACGCCATGGCGGCCGGGCGGCAACTGGCTCCGGCGAAATACGATTCAAAACTTGCCTCCGGCGGCCAGGAGGCTGCGCGGCCTGGCGCCTCTGACCGGGATCGTCATACCGAAGCCACTCCGGCCCGACGCCCCCACGCTTAGGTCATTCTAAGCCTAGCTCATTCTAAGCGGGAGATCAGGCGCGGTGCTACTGCGGCATGTTTCACGATCTCATCAGGCGCCCCGAAAAGGAAGCGGGGTTTCCGGGTGCCCGATCCTGCAGGCGGTCAGGCGCGACGCAGAAACCCGGCGCCGATCAGCAACAGTCCCACGACAACAGCGCCCTCGCTCAGCATCGGCGGGATGACGTGGGATTTCTGTTCGGTCGCCTGCACGTGCAATGGACCGACCTTGGCGACGTCCTTGGTGTCCTGCGTGGT
>DATJOH010000092.1:0-7615 GCA_035507235.1 Acetobacteraceae bacterium | reverse complement strand
ACGCCCGTTCCGGGCGGTGTTGGCCCGATGACCATCGCCTGCCTGCTGGAAAACACGCTGCTGGCCGCGCGGGGGCGGCGGGGCGTCAAAGTGTAGAAGAAAGGAAGGCTTCTTTTTTGAAAAAAAGAAGCAAAAAACTTTTGTCCGTTTCGGGCAGCTTCCGAAGCCACCTATCTGGACTCGCTGTTGGATGCCATTGATAAAAGTCTTTTGCTTCTTTTCTTCAGAAAGGAAGTTCTTCAGAAAAGAAGTCCTTTCCTGCCTGCTCTCCTTTTCGCGAACCCTTTGCTGCCGGCAATGAGCAAAAAGGAGCGGCCATCTGGGCCGTGAGCACCGCGGCGCAGGAAATCGCCGTCAGATGGCCGCCAGAGTAGACTTTGCGGACGGGCTCTAAGGTTGCAGGACGTCGCCGGACCGTGCCCAGCCTGTTACGGTTTCCGTACGTATCAGCAGCCAGGTCTGAGCGCCGATCGATACGCGGCGCTCCACCACCAGCGGCTCGCCACGATTGAGAAAGGCCCGGATCTCCGCCTGGTTGTTGGGGCTGATGCGCACCTCCAGATCCTGCACGGCCGCGGAACCGCGGTATTCGCCGGTCGCCGCACGCAGCATGCCGTTGGCGCTGGTGCGCGGCTCCACGGCAATCGGACCCTGTTGCACCACGTGCTGGCTAGTCCTGACCGGAGTCGACCGCAGCACCATCGGCGACATCAGGAACAGCAGGCAGCCCGCCGCCACCCCCCACGCAGCGAGTGCCCAGAAATGAGCTCGCCCCTCCGCCTGGGCCATGCGCCCGACCTCTGCCATCACCTGTCGCAGTTCGGCTTCCAGCGCTTGCGCCCGCATGCTCGCATAGCGGGCCTCCTGCGCAGCTTCCTCCCGCGCCTCCCGCGCGATCGCCAGTTGGCGCTCCAGACTTGTCTCCCGCGCCGCCTGCGTGAAGGACGCGGTGCCGCGCGACGGCTGTTGCAGCCGCTGCGCCACGTCCAGCAGCGTCAGGCGGGCGTGGGAGAGATGCTCGATGAGCTTGCGGCGCGCGGCATCCGCCTCGCCCGGCTGCGCCGACCCGAGCATCGGGAGCAGCTTCTGCAGGCGAGCGAGGAAGGCGGTATCGGAAAAAGGGTCGGTTTCGGACAAGGTGCGCGCTTTCGGAGCCGTCCTAACGTGGTGTGCGCCTGTACGCCACCAAGCACCTGTTTCCCGCCCGGCTTTCCCTGGTCTATGAGCGCCGGCTCTGAGGCTGCCGGGAAAACTCATGACCAGAAGATCGGTCCGCAAAGTGGTGCTCGCCTATTCGGGAGGCCTCGACACCAGCGTCATCCTGCGCTGGTTGCGCGAAACCTATGGCTGCGAGGTTGTCACCTTCACCGCGGACCTTGGCCAGGGCGAGGAACTGGAGGCCGCGCGCCGGAAGGCCGAGCTCGCCGGCGTGCGCGAAATTTTTGTCGAGGATTTGCGTGAAACCTTCGTCCGCGACTTCGTCTTTCCGATGTTTCGCGCCAATGCCCTCTATGAGGGTCAGTATCTGCTCGGCACCAGCATCGCCCGGCCGCTGATCGCGCAACGCCAAATCGAAATCGCGGAACAGGTCGGCGCCGACGCGGTTGCGCACGGCGCCACCGGCAAAGGGAATGACCAGGTTCGCTTCGAACTCGCTTACTACGCGCTGAAGCCCGACGTGACGGTGATTGCGCCGTGGCGGGAATGGGAACTGACCAGCCGCACAAAGCTGCTGGAGTTCGCCGAAGCCCACCAAATTCCGATCGCCAAGGACAAGCGCGGCGAGGCGCCCTTCTCGGTCGATGCCAACCTGCTGCACTCCTCGTCCGAGGGCAAAATTCTCGAGGATCCCGCCCTGCCGCCAGACGAAATGGTCTACCAGCGGACCATTTCGCCCGAGGCGGCTCCCGATCGCGCGACCGAAATCGCCATCGATTTCGCCTGCGGCGATGCGGTGGCGCTGAACGGCGAGCCGCTTTCGCCGGCAAGTCTTTTGACGGAACTGAACGAGCTAGGCCGCGTCAATGGCATCGGCCGTTTGGATCTCGTGGAAAACCGCTTCGTCGGCATGAAGAGCCGCGGCATTTACGAAACCCCCGGGGGCACCATCCTGCTCGCGGCGCATCGCGGCATCGAAAGCATCACGCTCGACCGCGAAGCCGCCCACCTCAAGGACAGCCTGATGCCGCGCTACGCGGAGTTGATCTACAATGGCTTCTGGTTCGCGCCGGAGCGGCGCATGCTGCAGGCGCTGATCGACACCAGCCAAGCGAATGTTTCGGGCCGTGTTCGCCTGAAACTCTATAAGGGAAATGTAACCGTCACCGGCCGCGAAAGCCCATCGAGCCTTTATTCCGCCCGCATCGTCACGTTCGAGGATGATCAAGGCGCCTATAACCAGGCTGACGCGCAAGGCTTCATACGATTGCAAGCATTGCGCTTGCGTCTCGCCGCTGCGGCCGGACGGCGCGGCGGCATGCCGTAGGCGGAACCATCGCGGTTACAAGACGTTACCTGGTTCAAGAGCGATTGAAGAGGGTTGCCAGCCTACACTTCGGCGGGCAAAGGTCGAGGTAACACGACCCTGGGGTTAGGACGCTTGCAACTCGCCTGCCTACCATGCTGACACGGGCCCCCGCCCGTTTCGCAACGCCGGTCGCACCGCCGTTGAGCCGTGCCCCCGCGGCACGCGTGCTCGTGGATTTGAGCCACGCGGCGGACGGCTATGTCGGCGTCGCACAGGATCTGCGTCTGATTTTCGGCATGCTGGCGAGCCTTCCCGGTGTCGAGGTGTCGGGCCTGCTGATGCCCACCGCGCGTCACGACCTGCCGATCGTGGCCCCGGGGCAGCCGGATGAAGCGGCGCTTGCCGCCGCGGTGTTACATTGGATGGAACGGAACTGGAGCCGGCCGCAAACGCGCCCCTTCCCGCTTTCGGTTCTGCAATCCGCACAGGTTCTTCGGCAGGTATTCCGCAGCCGACACCAATTGCTGCGGCTGCCGGAAGGAAGCCAGTTGAACGCGCTGTGGCGCATCCTGTTTGCCCGCACATTGCCGCCGGAACAGCGCGAGAATGTGCTCGCACAACCTTATTACGCTACTGATCTGTCGGTCAGTTCCATCATCGACCGCACCGCGCACCTGCCTATCCCGATGCCGAAACGGCTGGATGCACAGGGGTTCGACGCCGTTCTGTTCTGCATGCCGCGCCCGGTGCGCCTGCCGCGCGGCGTGCGCCAGATTCAACGCTTCCATGACGCCGTGCCGGTCACCGACGTCGATACGGTGGTCAATTGGAAAATGGCCATGGCGCATTCCCGCCTGGTACGCGCCTGCGCTCCGGACGCGATCTTTGTCTGCAACTCGCCGCAAAGCCGCGACGATCTGCTTACCCTTGATCTCAAGCGCGAAAAACACGCCGTGGTCATTCCCTGCGCACTGGCCGCCGCCCGCCCCCCGGTGGAAGGCGCCGACCCGGCAACCGTCATCGGCCGCCATCTCACCTTCCGCGCCCTCGGCCAGACCGGTGAGGCCCCCCCCGCCGCCTGGACGCCACCCACGCAAGATCTGCGCTACGTCATGGCGGTCTCCACGCTGGAGCCGCGCAAGAATTTCGCGAGCCTTGTTCAGGCCTGGGAACGCGTGGTCGGTCGACGCGATCCCGACCTCCGCCTCGTCCTCGTCGGCGGGCCGGGCTGGCGCGAGGAGCAGGTACTTTCGCAACTCCGCCCTGGCGTGGAACGCGGCCAGATCTTCCATCTGCAAAACGTCCCTACCCACGACATGCAGACGCTGATGCGGCACGCCGCCTGCTTTGCCAGCGTCTCCTACAATGAGGGTTTCGGCTACTCGCCGCTGGAGGCAACGCAAGCCGGCGCGCCCTGCCTGATTTCCAACCTCCCCGTATTTCGCTGGATCTTCGGCGACGCGGCGATTTACGTCGATCCCTATGATGTAGACTCGATCGCAATAGGCATCGAGCGTCTGACCAGCCTACCCAACAGCCCCGACCTGGTGCGTCAGCTTCGCGCCCGCGCCGAGCCGGTGCTCGCCCGGTTCAGGCCTGGGGCGATTGCCGAGGCCTGGGATGCGCTCTTGCAGAATCTCCGCGAGGCTTAGCGGCGTTGAGGTTGCAGCGGGAATTAAGCCTTCCAATTTTTAAAAAAGAAACAAAAAACTTTGGCTTTGTCGCGGCGCTTCTGATCCAAATGCGTGGAATTGGTGCTGCCCCTAACAGAAAACGTTTTTTGGTTCTTTTTTTCAAAAAAGAACTGCTTCCTTGGCGCTGGACTTCGTTTGCCGACGAATCGTCATCAATGCGAGTTGGTATAACTCCCTGCCAAATCGGAGCGTATCGTTAACACGGCATAATGCCCGGCGAGGTCGTCATGGGGCGGCCAGGTTGCGGTGGACAGCCAATGTAAGGCCGCATCGCCAAATCCATAGCCGAGGGGATATTCCGCCATGAGCGTAATATCCTGTGCGTGGCCGTCCGGCCCGATGCGAAATCGCACACCGGCGCAACCGGTGATGTGTTCGATTTTCGCACGCGCCGGCGTCACAACCGGAAAACTCGTCAATGGCTTCGGCAGACGCTCGAAGGGCCCGGTGCCGGCGGGCGCGGAGCATGGCGAGGCTGCCCGCGGATGCGGCAACGGCGGCAACACATGCATTGGCGGCGTTGCGGAAACGCTCCCCGCGGCCGCCTGTTCCACGACCACGGTCCTCTGCTGCTGGCAGCCCGCAAGCATGGCGACCGACGCCGCGATGACCGCAACAAAACGCATATGCTTCCCCTAATCCTTGCGGCGCCAATGTCACGTCCATGCTCGCGTGCCAATCGGACGATTACGGCAAATGTGTAACGAGAGGACGGCAACCCGCAGCCGCCAACCTCTCACCGCACCGTGGTGCAACACGGCACTCAGCGCTTCAATGGGAAAGATGCCCCCATGCTCATCGACCCCAGCGCGGTCGGCACCGCGGTTTCGCTGACCTGATACATTGACACTTCCAGGTGGGACACCTCGAGGAGCCTGGCGGCGGCTGGCCCGGCACTCGCTCCCAGACGCGAGAAAGGATAATATACCTTCATCTCATCAATTTTCTTGACAGTCTCTGATCATAAACCTATGATGCGCGCATAAACGCCGTTTCGGGTCAAAGCAGTACCCCAGACCACGCTTCATCATAGGAAACTGACCCTGCCGACTGCCGGGAGCAACGCCATGAACACCGATCCGGTCCAGACTGATCCTCGCAACACCATCCTGAACACCGCCCAGACAGTGCTCGCCGCCCGTGGCGGCTGCGTTCTCCCCCTGCCCGCCCTCGCCCAAGCCTGCGATATGGAGGTGGATGCCATACGCGCGCATTTCTCCGACTACGCTGGCCTTCTGAGCGAACTTCTTCACCGCCAGGTGCGGGCCCTCGCCGCGGTGATCTCTGCGGTCCACGCCGGCGAGCCCGAACTGCTCCGTCTGCGGCGCGCTGCCTACCTCGCCGCCACCCGCACACCGCGCGGCCACACCGAAGCCCACACGCTCCTGCTCCGCGACCGCCACCTGCTCCTTGAGGGCGACGCCGAGACCATCGCGCAGGCGCACCTCGCCCTCGGCGTCCGCCTTGCCGGGCCCCTCGCCGAACAGGCCCTCGCGTTGCTGGATTCCCTCGCCTTCGACGCTCCCCGCATCGAAGCGACCCTCGCCCATCTCGGCGCCCGCCGCGCCCGCCTTCATCGCGCCATGGCGCGGCGCCGCGCGGCAGCAGCCGCCATGCAGCCGCCCGTCAGATTGAATCTGTCCCGCAAGGAGAAACTGCCGCACGCAGCGACGCCCACCGCGGCGACTTCCGTGAGCAGCCTCGGCGACCCGGGGTTTTGGCACTGGAGTCCACCCTGTGGTTAGGCTCCATACGCGTTCGACGAGGTCGCGCCGCTTGGCACAATAACGCGGGTAGACCGCCATCTTTCGATGGGATCCAGGCCGCGCGTACCACCCTCACGGTGTTCCGCATGCCGGGGGGGGCGGCCGGTAACATTGCGTAACCGTTACACAGTTCGCGCATTGTATCCGTGTTCGGTAGCCGAAAACAATGTGGAGTTCTAAGTACTTGCGTTGGTTGCGCGCTAAGGCGGCACCAGTTCGACCGCAAACGCCTCGCCAACCATCCGCCAGCTCGAGCTCAGAGTTTTGCATGAGCGCCTTCATCTTCATCGTCGCAGAATCTCACTTGCGAGCCGATTCGAGCCAATTGATAATCCCCGAGCGTGGCGGTGATCGCGGAATTCGGCGGTGCCGCACTGGCGCGAATGTATGCGGGCCCGTATTGCGAGGCGGCAAGCGGACCGTGATGCCGCTAAATTAAATCCCAGGCCCAGACGGCACTCTCTACCGTGACGGCTTTGCCATTTGAATTTATCGACGAGATACGAAAAACACAAGGTTCTCAAGATGCTAGTGCGGCACTGCAAGCTGCGGTAGGCGCAAACCCAGGCAGCGGGGCAGCGGCTTTTTTCATTTCTCGCATGGCGAATTAACCGCGATCGACGGATTTTTCGTTTTGTCAAGACTTGTCAACGCGGGCTTGTTTCAGACAGAAAGCCGAAGGAGGGGTCCGCGCAACCGTCAGGCCGTCAGTTTATGTTGCAATATGGCAATGGGGGACATACTTATGACACTAAGGCCGATCATCTTGCTGCTTGCGGCGCTTTTCGTCGCGTCCGGCATATCCGCCGCCAGGGCATCGGCGAACGATCCCGGTCCTTCGCTGGACCTGTTCAATAACCACTATTATCACTGCAAAACCGACTACTATGTGGCGCCGGGCGGCTCGGACAGCAATCCTGGCACGGCTTCAAGCCCCTGGAAAACATTGCAGGGTGCCAACAATAATCTCGCTGCCAAGGGCTCCACGGCGCCCGGGGTTTGCGTCCGCGTTGCGCCCGGCACCTATGATGGCGTCGAGCTCAGCGTCGGCGGCAATCTCGCGTCCGCCGGCGGCTACGTGGTCTATCGCTGCACGACTCTCGATGCCTGCACGGTCAAGGGTGACGCCGGCTATCACTCTGCCGAATCCTTTGAAACAGTCTGGCCCGGCGGTGGCCGCACGCCGCCAAACTACATCATGGTCGATGGTTTCGTCCTGGCAGGCGGCAATGTTGCCAATAATGGCGTCGGCGTGAGCGTCTTTAACGGCGATAATGGCGCCGAACTCAGCGCCCATCACATTTGGGTTCTGAATAGCGTAGTCACTGGATTCGGACAGGCCGGCGTCGGAATAGCGGCCGGCGAGTATTTCTACATAATCCATGACAAAATCTACGGTAATTCGAATCTCGGCTGCGGCGTTCAAGGGTCCGGAATCAGCTTCAACATCCTCCATACGGTGCCGAACTACACGCCGACTGCTGATGATAAAACAAACCCGGACAAACTGCTCGGCCCCACCTGGGTCAAAGGCAATTCCTTCTTCCACGTCGTCGTGGAATGGAACGTAGTGTTCAACAACGCGCTGACGCAGTGTGGCACGCAGAACAATCCAACCGACACGGACGGCAACGGCATCATATTCGACACCAACCTTGAGCACTTCGTGAACGGCGTAAACCAGGGCA
>DATJOH010000091.1:0-7455 GCA_035507235.1 Acetobacteraceae bacterium | reverse complement strand
GAACGCCCGGCGTGTTTTGTTGCCCAGGCAGGTCTCCGGCGGCGCAAGCTATTGAAAACGAAAGCAAGGAAACTGTTCTTTTTTGAAAAAACTTTTATCTGTTACGGGTTGCCCCTGACGCCCCCAGGCGGAACGGCGGCTTGAAGCCAGGAGCAAAAGTTTTTTGCTTCTTTTTTTCAAAAAAGAAGCCTTCCTCCTACCTGCTCTCCCTTTCCCCTACCGGGGCAGTTACCTTCTCTGCAGCAAAAAGCAGAATCTTTTGCTTTTACGAAATGCTGACCCGGAGATCGCTCAGCCCATCAATATGCCCCAGCAGCCGATCCCCGCGCTCTAACTTCCCCACATTCTCCGGTGTCCCGGTAAAAATCAGATCGCCGGGGAACAGCGCCACGTAGCGCGACAATTCCGCGATCATGTCCGCGGTATTCCAGATCCGCTGCGAAATGTCGCTGCTTTGCCGCGTCACCCCGTTCACCTGTAGCCAGATGGCGCCTGCGCTCATCGCCCCAGCCACGTCCGCCGGCGTAATGGCGCCGCACGGCGCCGAATGGTCGAAGCCCTTTGCCATGTCCCAGGGCCTTCCCGCCTTGCGTGCTGCCGCCTGCAAGTCGCGCCGCGTTAGATCCACGCCCACGGCGTAGCCAAAAATCCTGTCGGCCGCGCCCATCGCCACCACCAGCTCGATTTCGTGTTCCAGCGCCGCCGTCATCGGCGGGTAGGGCACGCTGCCCCCGTCAACCACGATCGCGTCGGCCGGCTTCTGAAAAAAGAAAGGCGGCGCCCGGTCCGGGTCGCCACCCATTTCCAGCGCGTGCGCGCGGTAATTCTGCCCGACGCACCAGATCCGCCGCACCGGAAAGTCGCCGCCGCCCAGCACCTTCACGCTCACCCGCGCCACCTCCACCCGCATCCACGCCTCCGTCCGCTCTCGCCCGGCCTCTGCACGTGCCCCGCCGGCCACGCAAGCGCCCGCAGCTAACGAAGTTGCAATGCTCCCCGTGTTTCTTCCGCCGCGAGGGACAGGCGCGGGCGCGCCGGCCCGCGACAGAAGGGGCCGATGCGCGGCGCGACCATGGTGCTTGGACTGACCGCGGGCCTTGCCGGCCTTCTCCCCTGCAACGCCGCCCGCGCGCAGGCCACGGCGCGCGACGCCCAGTTGATCGTGCGCACGCTCACCTTCCTCACCGAACCACCGCAAGGCGCGGCAGTGATTGCCATTCCCTACATGCCTGGCGATGCGGCCTCGGTCGCCGCGGCGCGCCAGGCGGTCGCCGCGTTCGCCGGCGGCGTAACGGTGGGCCACCTCACCGCCACGCCGCAACTTGTCGCGACGCCCGACCTGGCAAAACTTTCCGGTGTCGTCGCGCTGTTCATGCCCGATCGCTTCGGCGGCGACACGCGGCAACTGGCCGCGGCGGCGCGGCGGCTGCACGTGCCGCTCATTTCCACCAACCTCGGCTGCGTGGAGCAGGGCGCCTGCACGGTGGGATTTTCCGCCGGCGCAACGGTACAGATCGAACTGAACCACGCCGCCTGCGCCGCGTCCGGCATCGAATTCATCCAGGCCTTTCGCATGCTGGTGAAGGAAATATGAAGCCGTTGCGCGCCGGAGCGGTAACGTCCGCCGTGCTGCTGGCCACGCTGGCAGCGGCGCCGGCCGCCGCACAGACCATGGATTACGGTGGTTTCGAGCAATTGATGGGCCAGCCGGTGACGCTCAGCGCCACCGGCCTGCCCACCACCGTTTCCGACGTGCCGGCCGAAATGGAGATCATTACGGCGGATGAGATACGCCGCTCCGGCGCCACCGACATTCCCGGAATCCTCGCGCACGTGGTCGGCGTGGACGTGCAGAATACCGGCGCCCTCGCGGCGAATGTGTCCATCCGCGGCTACAACCAGTTGCAGACACCGCGTCTGCTCGTGCTGCTGGACGGCCGCCAGGTCTACATGGACATCTACGGCGCCGCCATCTGGGGCGTCATCCCGGTCACCCTCGACGACATCCGGCAAATCGAAATCGTCAAGGGACCCAATAGCGCCCTGTTCGGCTTCAATGCCGTGGGCGGTGTCATCAATATCGTCACCTGGAATCCGTTGCACGACACCGTGCATGTCGCAACGCTCAGCGATGGCAACGGCGATCACCGCACCGGCAGCGGCACCGCAACGGTCCGGCTCGGCGACAACACGTCCCTGAAGCTTGCCGCCCAGATCACCCGTGACGACGATTACGCCGGCGACCGTACCAGCGACGCCAGCTACAGCAACCCGCACACGATTTACCAGAGCTTCATCGCCGCCAGCCTCCATCAAATATTGTTCGGCGGCGAATTCGAGCTCGAGGCAACGCACGCCAACCTCGAAGAAACCGAATTCCCATTATTTGCCGTGCCGCAATACATGCGTTACGTCGTGGATTCGCTGAAAGCCGAATTCACCGGCGACACGCCGGCCGGCATGGTGACGCTGCGCGCCTACCGCAACATGAGCGCCGTTGACACGACCATCGTCAACGCGCTCGAGCTCGACTATTATAACAAACTGACCGTCCTGCAGGCGCAGGACGTGGTGAAGCTCGGCGCCAGCCACAGCATTCGTATCGCCGCCGAATATCGCAACAGCATTGTCGACACAACGCCGATCGGCGGCGCGCATGTGCTCTACAATATCGGTTCCCTGAGCGGCGCCTGGAACTGGCACGCCCTGCCTTGGCTTACGCTCACCAGCGCCGCGCGCGTGGACCGCCTGTGGCTGCAGCGCACCGGTCTTTTGCCGATAACGCTGCCAGGCGGCAACGATCTATGGAACCGCGTGCTGACCGTGGCCACCATGAATTTCGGCGCGGTCGCCCGGCTCGGGCCCAACGACACGCTGCGCCTCACCGCGGCGCGCGGTGCGCAATTACCCAATCTCGTGGAGTTCGGCGCGCTGCAACTCTTCTACCCGCCGTTCGCCTTCTCCGGCCAGCCCTTCATCAAACCAAGCCGCGTCGACAATATAGAATTCGATTGGGATCATACGTTCGCAGCGCTCGGCACAACAATGCGTTTCGCCGCCTTCGGCCAGGAAACGCATGATTTGCCGGTGGAGGTGGGACCGCCGACCACGATTGTTGGCCCGATACATTTGGGTTTTTCGGAGAATATCGGCAACTCGCGAGAAATCGGCATCGAGCTTGCCTTCAAGGGAAATTTGCCGGGCGGATTCACCTGGAGCCTCGGCGGTTCGGAACGCGCGGTGCACGACAGGCTGGACCCGGGCGATTCCACCCTGACATCGGGTGTCGATTACCAGCAAGGCACGCCGTGCCAGACGGCGAACGCCGATCTCGGCTGGGCACATGGCAAATGGGAAATCGACGCGTTCGCCCGCTACCAGGCCAGCAGTTATGGCGTCACAGGTCTCGTGCCTGGTGCCTACGTTCTCGCGCCAATTCCCGCGTACGTGGCCATCGATGGGCGAATTGCCTACAAGGTCGCGCGCGGCATCACCGTTTCGCTGACAGGCCAGAATCTCGGCACGCGCGAAACCGTGCAATCCGCGTTCGCCCGCGTCGATCGGCGCGTGCAGGCAAATATCGCGGTGCGCTTCTGATGCGCCGCCTGTCCCGGCTCGCCGATTGGCCGCTCGCCGCGAAGATGATTCTGCCGACAATTCTCCTCGGCCTTGCCGTACTGGTGCTCGGCGTGATCGGCGACGAATTCGTCGGCAGCCAGTTGCACCTCATGCGGGAACTCGCCGTCGACGATCTGAGCACCGTCATTACCCTTTCCCAGGTGGCTGACGACGTACAGGCCGCGAATGGCGGCATTTACCGCCTGCTGACCGTGCGCGCCGCCCACGTCAACGGCATCGACGTGGCTGCCGAGGTCGATCGTCTCACCGCGCGCATCGAGCAGGCGCGTGCCCGTCTCGCGAGCCTCGGCACGCGCATGCCGGCCTCGGCGCCGCGGCAAGAATTGGCGGTGCTGCGCAGCAACCTCGCGCGCTACCGCGATACGATCAAAGTCGTCGGTTCCATGCTGGAAATGGATTTTCCAAGCGCCGTCGCGCTCGTGCGCCCATTCGACGCGAACGCGCATCAGACAATCGCCGAACTGACCGGCCTCGCCGACAACGTCGCGCGTAGCGCCAGAGATCAGGTCGCCCACTCCTCGGCGCTGATCGACAGGCTCAATCGCATCTGCGCCGTGCTGATGATCGCGGTCCTGCTCGCGGCAGGCGCGATCGCGAGCGAAATCACCCGTCGTACCGCCGCGTCCGTGCGGCGTATCGCCCAGGCGACACTCCTGGTCGCCAACGGCGATCAGGCCCTGCGCGTGGAAACGCTGGCGCGCCGGGACGAACTCGGCGCCATCGTGGAAAGCCTGCGCTCGTTCCAATCCAATAACGCCCGCATCAATTTCCTCGCCCATCACGACGCGCTCACGGCATTGCCGAACCGTGCGTTGTTCCACGACCGGGTCAGCCTGGCGGTGCAGCTCTGCGCGGCCGGCCGGCACTGCGCCCTGCACTGCCTCGATCTCGATCATTTCAAGGCGGTGAACGACACGCTGGGCCATCCGGTGGGCGACGCGCTGCTGCGAGAAGTGGCCTCCCGCCTCATCAGTTGCGTGCGCGAGGGCGACACCGTGGCGCGCCTCGGTGGCGACGAGTTCGCGATCGTTCAGCTCGGCGTCACCGATCCGCAGCAGGCGGGCGCCCTTGCCGAGCGTGTCATCGAGGTCATATCTGAACCGTATGAAATAAACGGCCATCAGCTCATGGTCGGCACCAGCGTCGGCGTTGTGACCACGCCGTGCACGGATCTCACCGTGGACGGGCTGATGCGCAACGCGGACATGGCGCTCTATCGCGCCAAGGCCGAGGGCCGCGGCACCTGGCGATTCTTCGAGCCCGACATGGATGCGGCGCAGCAACAGCGGCGCGTCATGGAAATGGATATGCGCGCCGCCCTCGCGCAGCATCAGTTCGAGCTTTACTATCAGCCGCTCGTCAATGTCGCCACGCACGAAGTCAGTGGTTTCGAGGCGCTGATACGCTGGCATCACCCGGAACGGGGGATGATTTCGCCCGCGCAATTCATCCCGCTTGCCGAGGAAACCGGCCTGATCGTGCAAATGGGCGCCTGGGTGATGCGCCAGGCCTGCGCCGATGCCGCCACCTGGCAGGGCGGCCTGAAGGTGGCGGTCAATCTTTCGCCGCTGCAATTCAAGGATCGCAACCTGCTGAATGTGGTACAGCAGGCGCTCACCGCCTCGGGTCTACCGGCGTGGCGGCTGGAACTCGAAATCACCGAAGGCGTGTTGCTGCATGAAAACGAGGCCACACTCGCCATCCTGCACAAACTGCGCGCCCTCGGCATCCGCATTTCCATGGATGATTTCGGTACCGGTTATTCCTCGCTCAGCTATCTGCGCAGCTTCCCGTTCGACAAAATCAAAATAGATCAGAGTTTCATACGCGACCTCTCGGCGCAGAGCGGCGCGGTCGCCATTGTCCGCGCGGTCACCGGCCTCGGCAGCAGCCTCGGCATACGCACCACCGCCGAAGGCGTGGAAACGGAAGACCAGCTCGCCCGACTCATTTCGGAAGGTTGCACCGAAGTGCAGGGCTACCTGTTCAGCCCGCCGCGCCCCGCGAAGGACGTGCCCCGGCTGGTCGCCGAAATCGGCAAACGCCCCGCCAGCGGCCTGGTCCCGGTCGTCGTCGATTCGCCCGCGGAGGACGCTCCGGCGTCATAGCAGCCGGAACAACTTCACATTCGGCCCGGGTTTAAAGTCCCAGCACCGCCAGCAGGTGCCACACGAAGGCCGGCACCGGGATATGGCTCACCAGCCACCACACGCCCACCATCACCGCGCCAAGCAGCACCACGCCGAGAATCGTCAGCGCAACGGCCAGCGCGGATAGCAGAACGATCGCCGCCACTGAAATATCGCGCGACGGCGCCGCCTGGTCCGTAAAGGATGCGGCGTCGAGCGGGCCAATGCCGGCTGGATGAGGTGTTAAATTCATGGCCACGGAAATCTCAATTTTCTATCGAGTCGCGGAGAAAATCTCGCGCTTTGAAGAGATATTAACGTTATAATACACATACCGCCCGGCATGGGCGGGTGCAACCGCAACTGCGAGATTACCATGCGGTGCACGAAAATGTGTTCAAGTCGCTGTTCGGCAAAGGTTAGTCCCGCCTCGGTGGACCCGCCGCGCATTCGCCGCTAGCCACGCGCCATGGCCCGCCGCCGCACCGCCGCAGCCACCGCGCTCCTCGTCGCTCTCGCGGGCCCAGCCGCCGCCCAGCCGGCCTGCCCCGCCGCCGGCGATCTGCCGGTGCCGCATTTGCCGCACACTCGCCTGGCGCTGGCCACCAACCAGCCGATTCTCATCGTGGCGCTCGGCTCCTCCTCCACGCGCGGCTGGATGGCGACCGATATCGGTCACTCCTACCCCGCCGAATTGCAGCGCATCCTGAACGACTCGGTGCCGCGCATTTCCGCCGCCGTCATCAATCGCGGCATCGGCGGCCAGGACGCGCCGGAGGAACTGGCCCGCATGGACACCGACGTCCTGGCGATCCGGCCGCAACTCGTCATCTGGCAGGTCGGTGCCAACGGCGCGATACGCGATGCCTCGCCCGGCACCTTCAAGAAACTGATGGTGCAGGGCATTGCCAAGCTGAAGGAAGCCGGCGCCGACGTCATCCTCATGGACAATCAGCGTTCGCCGAAAATCCTCGCCTCGCCGGATCATGTTGAAATCGAAACCGCCATGCGCGAAATCGCCGCCGCCACCGGCGTCAATCTGTTCTCCCGCGGCGGCCTGATGGATCGCTGGGCGGCGGAAGGCGCGCCGAACGAGGATTTCATCGCCGCCGACGGCATGCACATGAACAATCGCGGCTATTTCTGTCTGGCCCAGGCGCTGGGCGGCGTCATCGCTACCGCCCTGAAACAACCGCTGCCGTTGCAGACCAAATAAGCGAGGCTTGGCAAGCAACACCCGCTCAGGTTGTATGTGCGGCATGAGTCTCGCGCTAATCCATAGCTTCTCCTTCTCCGGCATCGAGGCCGTGCCGGTGGAAGTGCAGGTGCAGATCGCCGCCGGCCTGCCGGCCTTCCTGGTGGTCGGCCTGCCCGACAAGGCGGTCGGTGAGGCCCGCGAGCGCGTCCGCGCTGCCCTCACCTCCATGGGTCTCGCCCTGCCGCCGAAGCGCGTGCTGATCAACCTCGCCCCCGCCGACGTGCTCAAGGAAGGCTCGCACTACGACTTGCCAATGGCGCTCGCCGTGCTCACCGCCATGGATGTCGTGCCGCGCGAGGAACTCGCCCATTACGCCGCGCTGGGCGAACTCTCCCTCGATGGCAGCCTCAAGCCGGTGGTCGGCGTTCTCCCCGCGGCGATCGCCGCCGCCGCGGCCGAACTCGGCCTGATCTGCCCCGGTCCACAGGG
>DATJOH010000090.1:0-2113 GCA_035507235.1 Acetobacteraceae bacterium | reverse complement strand
CGAAACCTTTTGCGGCATGGCTGGGCGGCAGCCGGACTTGCCTCGCCAATGCGCCGAAAACACCATGCCCCGACAAGTGGCAATGCGCGGGAATTTGGGCGGGCTGTCAACCGCCGGTTACGCGCGTTGTGCCGGATATTCCCCGCACAGGATGCTATTGCATGTGAGGCTCAAGAGGTCGCGGCCGGCGGCGCCGTTATCGCGGCTGCTAGGGCGCGATTGCTTGATGTTGCCATGACCATGCAGCGCAATCGCGCTCTAGCTCTTTGTTTTCCCGCATGATTCACGCTTCCGGCTGCGCCAGCTTGAAGCGATCATGCTCCAGCGCGGCTTCATCCACGGAGATATCGCGTGCCCGCGGCACGAGGCTGGCACCGCCATCCAGTACCAGGATCTGGCCGTTGAGCGAGCGGGTAGTGGCGGCGTAACGCACGGCGCCGGCGATCTCGGCGGGTGAGGGGCCACGGCCGAGCGGCGTCATCGACCACGCCTGTTCGAACTGGCGTTCATCCTGGCGTCCGCTGCGCATCGTGAGCCCGGGTGCCACGCCATTCACGCGGACCACCCCCTTGAACGCCATGGCCAGCATGCGCGTCGCCGCGGCGAGGCCGGCCTTTGCGACCGTGTAACTGAAATAGTCGGGATTGAGCGAGGTTACCTTGAAATCGAGGAGGTTCACGATCGCGCCGGCCGCGGGCCGCAGCGCGAGATAGAGGGCGTGTGACAACAGGAGCGGCGCATGCAGGTTTGTGGCGATATTCGCGTCCCAGGCCTCGTCGGGCAGCGAAACGGCTGAATCGTAATGATAGCTCGAGGCGTTGTTGACGAGCAGCGTGGGCAGGTGGAAGCGCGCGGCGCAGCTGGAAATCAGGCCGGCGACGTCATTCCGGTTCGTGAGATCGGCGCGCAGCAGGCCGCATTGGCCGCCGGCATCGGCGATGTCGTGCGCGACCTGCTCCGCCGCCTGGTGCGAACGGTGATAATGCAGAATGATAAAATAACCGTCGGCGGCGAGGCCCTTGGCAATTTCGGCGCCAAGTCGGCGCGCGCCGCCGGTGACGAGCGCGCACTTGCCGTGCATGGATGTGGGGTACGCCGATTGCTAGAATCCGTTGAAGCCCACGGCGGGGTTGGGCGTGCCGTTATCGACCGGGCGGGCCGGTGCCGCGGTCGCCGTGAAGACGGGGCGTCGCGCGGCATGGGCGCTCGCCGGCACCACTTGTGGCCGCAGGGTGGGTCCGACGGTGCCGCGCAGCGACAGCAGGAAGAAGGTGATGTCGTTGCGATTGGCTTCGATGGCGGCGTCGATCGGCGTTTGCCCCAGCACATTCTTGGCATCGAGCTGGGCGCCGCGATTCATGGCGTCGCGGGCGGCGGCGCCGTCGCCGCGGTTGATGGCGTCGAACAGCGCATCGTTCGGCGACATTTCCATGGCGTTCTTGGTGGCGGGCGCCACCTCGCCGCTGGAGACGGCACCGGGAATTGCCGGTGGAGGCGCCTTGGCCTGATCTTCCTTCTGTTGCTCGGCGCGTTTCGCGCGCTCCTGCGCGTCGGCCATGGCTTCCGCCTGCTTTTCGTCGTCGGTCTCGGCGAACGCGGGTGCGGCGGCGAGCGCAAGGTACGTGGCGGCGATGGCGACCGGAAGCAGACGCATGGCAGTGGAGCCCCTTATTTGAGCGGCTCTATATCAGATGTGCGCCGGTGTCGCATGCGCCAAAGTGCAAAAGTTCTTTGCTTCTTTCTTCCAGGGCAATTGCCGAGGTAGGACAGTTTTTTCAAAAAAGGAAGCAAGCAGTTCTTTTTTGAAAAAAAGAACCAAAAAACTTTGGTCCGTTTCGGGTAGCATCCGCATTCGCCGATTAGACCTGGCTGTTGGACGCAACTGATAAAAGTCTTTTGCTTCTTTTCTTCAGAAAAGAAGTCCTTTCCTGCCTGTTCTCCTTTTTGCCCTACCTACTGGCCCGGCGCTGACTAACCGGGGTTCGTTTCTCCAGTCGTAGCATCAAGCGGCCTCGGCTGCAGGATTGGGCGGCGGTTTTACCCGCACCCGCCTGATCCGCCGCGCATCCGCCTCCAGCACGCGAAATTCCATGCCGGATGGATGACTGATCAC
>DATJOH010000089.1:0-7100 GCA_035507235.1 Acetobacteraceae bacterium | reverse complement strand
TGTCAGAATGCTGAACGAAACATAACCTTGGGTCGGGCAACCGTTGGTCCCACCGCCGATTCACGGTCAGGGGCATAATCCACGGAAAGGCGTTCCAATGTTAAAACAAGTTTTACCCGGCTTGGCCGCCGCCCTGTTGATAGCCGGCGGAGCCACGGCTTTTGCCGCGCAGAGCGACACGGCAAACGAGCCGCATCAGATCAGCGAATCCTTTGCCAAGGCCCGCATCGTCGGCGACGGCTACACGCAGGTGACGGATCTGAAGCAGAGCGGCGACGGGTGGACCGCGAAGGCGCTGGAAAGCGGCAAGCCGGTAACGCTCATTGTTACCGATCAGGGCACCGTCGACAAAACCTGAGCGCGCTACAACAGCCCGGTCGCCATGGCACGCAAATCAGCCCGTGGCCGGGCGCCGTAGTGCGAAATGATCTCGGCGGCGGCGAGGCTGCCAAGCCGCCCGCAGGTCGCGAGCGGCTTGCCCGCAGTGTAGGCGGCGAGGAAGCCGGCGGCGTAGGCGTCGCCGGCGCCGGTACTATCGACGAGGTCGGCGGGTTCGGCAGCGACGCGAACCGTTTCACTGCCGCTCACGATGGTGCTGCCTGCCTCGCTTTGCGTCAGTGCCGCCACCGCGACATCCTGCCGCGCCGCCGCCACGGCCGCGGGGAAATCATTCACTTCATAGAGCGCGGTAATTTCCACTTCGTTCGCGAACAGAATATCCACGTCCGCCAGCAGGGCGCGAAAGGCGGCGCGGTGGCGCTGCACGCAGAACGCGTCGGAGAGCGATAGCGCCACCTTTCGCCCGGCCTGGCGCGCCGCCGCGGCCGCTTTGCGAAACGCCGCCTGCGCCGCGGGCGGATCGAAGAGATAGCCTTCCAGATACGTAACCGACGCCTGGGCGACGAGATCGGTATCGACATCATGTTCGCCGAATGCGACACAGGCACCAAGAAAGGTGTTCATCGTGCGCTGACCATCCGGCGTCACCAGGATCAGGCAGCGCGCCGTGGGCGCGCCGCCGGAAAGCGGCACGGTCGGGAAATGCACGCCGGCCGCTCTTATGTCGTGACCGAACACCTGCCCCAACTGATCGGCCGCCACCTTGCCGAGGAACGCCACCCGCCGGCCCAACAAAGCAGCGACCGCGCAACTATTGGCGGCGGAACCGCCGCTCGTTTCGGTGCCAGGCGGCATGTCGGCATAGAGATTTTCCGCGCGCGCCGCATCGATCAGCGTCATGCTGCCGGGGTGCATGTCGTGCTTGCTGAGAAACGCATGGTCGCTTGGCGCCACGACGTCCACGATTGCGTTGCCTATGCCGAGAATGTCGAACTTAGTTGATGTCATGGGCATATCCAAGAAAAGGAAGGTCTTCTTTTTTGAAAAAAAGAAGCAAAAAACTTTTGTCTTTGGCTCGCAGCGGACGGACCAAACAGCAACGTCCGATGCCGCCCGTAACAGATAAAAGTTTTTTGGTTCTTTTTTTCAAAAAAGAACATTCTTAAAAGGCACGGGTGCCTCCCCGCGGCGAGCGCGATCCGCCATGTGCAGATAGGCGGTTTCCAGCGCGCGCGCAAACGCCATCGCATCGAACAGCGGCGCCGTTTCACGCGCCGCCAGCAGATGCTCGCGCAACGCTTGCCGACGCGCCGGATCGGCAGCCAATGCCTTCGCCAAGGCCGCGTAATCCTGCAGCGATTCGCACACCAATTCGGGCAAACCCACCGCCCGCAACAGGCTGCCACCGACGCGGGACGGCCAGGAACGGCCGAGGCAGGTCACCATCGGCACGCCGGCCCAAAGCGCATCGGCGCCAGTGGTGTGCGCCCCATACGGAACCGTATCGAGGAAAATATCCGCGCAGGCATGTCGCGCCACATGCGCTTCCAGATTTGCCGGCTTGGCAAACACCAGGCGCTCAGCGGCGACGCCGGCGGCGGCGGCCTCGCGACGCAAATTCTCGCCGACGAACGGATTGCCTTCGAACAGCCAGAGCACGCTGCCCGGCACGTCACGCAGCAACTCCATCCAAACGGCAAAAATCTCCGGTGAAATCTTGAAGGGATTGTTGAAACAGCAAAGGACGATGGCATCCGCCGGCAGGCCTTGCGCCGCGCGGTCGATATCGGCAACCGGGGTGGGGCGCGCGCGATCGTTGGGATAATAGCTTGCCGGCATCCACACCGGCTGTTCCCGCCAGTTTTTCCATTCCGATTCCGGCAGGACGGTCGAATCTGCTATGACATAGTCGATCCAGTCATCCCCCTGGGTGCCGACATAACCCAGGAAATTCACCTGCAGCGGTGCCGGCCGCAGCGCCACGATTTCACTGCGCGTACGTTCCGTATAGCCCTTCAGATCGACCAGGATGTCGATGCCATCGGCGGCGATGCGTTCGGCCGCGGCCACCGGCCCCTCGCGCTCGATGATGACGAAATGTTCGAATGCCGCCTTCATGCGGGCGCGCGTCGGCGAACCATCCTCGGGCGAGTAATCATAGGCGTAAACCTCGAATTTCTCGCGGTCATGCGCCTCGATCACGCCGGCCAGCAGCAGGCTGGTGGCGTGCTGGCTGAAATCGCCGGAGATATAGCCGATGCGCAGCCGTTCCGTGGCCGGCCGCACCGCGCGTGGCGCCGGCTTTGCGCGGTTGGCGCCGGCGCGGCGAATGGCGGCGGCGAAACGTTCCCCCATGGCGCGGTGCAGTTCGGGGTCATCGGTGGCGCCGAGCAGGGCGTAGGTTTCGAGCAGACAGGGTTTGTCCTGGCGCACCCGCGCGGCCAGATAGTCGGTAACCCGCGCCCGCTCGCGCCAGTCGCAGATATGCATCATGCCCAAGGCGGCCTGGGAAATTTCGAACGACATGTCCGAGCCGCCCTGCTCCAGCCGGTCGTAAAGTGACACCGCTTCCGCGAAACGCCGCTGCATGCCATGGAGATAGGCGAGTTCCGCGAGCGCCTCGCCATAATCCGGCGCGCGTTGCAGAAGGGCGGCGTAGGCCGCTTCCGCCTCGGGCAGCCGCCCCAGGGCGCGCATCGCGCGGGCATAGCCAAGGCGCGCCGGAATATGGCGCGGCTCGGCCTTGGTGACGGCGCGAAACAGCGCCGCCGCTTTGTCGAAGCGCCGTGACGCAGCCTCGAACCGGGCGATTTCGAAATCGAGCGCGGTGCCGCGACCCTGCGAGGCAGCCTGGCGCAGCAACGGCGCTGCCTGATCGGCGCGGCCGAGGTCGAGCATGAGGCTCGCCAGGTCCAGCGCCGCCGCACCGCCGCCGCCGGCCTGGTTTGCCGCCTGCAGCATTTTCAGCGCCCCTTCCTGATCGCCTGCCTGCCGCCGCACGCGGCTCCAGCCGATCAACAGCGCGGGGTCCGGCGCCGCGGCGTTGTACAGGTCGCGATAGACGGCGTCCGCCCCCGGCAGATCACCTTTCTCAGCCAACGCCCGCGCGGCGCTGAGGCTCATGCTCTCACTCATGGGCGCGGGTCGTAGGGGAGGCACGGGAAAAGCGCCAGTGGCCGCGCGGATCGGCAGATTTCAGGGCCCCGCCGCCGTCATGATCGTTTTGTGGCGGCCTGCGTCCGAGGGCGGTTGTTGCTTGTCGGATCGGATTGACTGCGGTAGCACTCATTGCGTTTACGCCTCCCGTTCGAGGCTATTCCAACCAGGTGAGGCCGCGCCGCGATGTCCAAGGGAACGATCTCCACGCACATCAAGCACACAGTTACAATCGGCGCCGGTTATTATCCCGACAAGCTTACAATCACCGAATCCGGGGAAATTCTGCCAGCTGCTCATGGAGCAAATGGCATTTACGTCGATCCGGGCTTGAACGGCGTGGATATTACGAACAAGGGGCTTGTTTTCGGTGCGGCGGGCGCCGCAAGCACCACGGGCGATGCCGGCAATGGCGGCGTCGGGATCGTCGCGGCTTCCTACATTGGCATGACGAACAGCGGCACCATCGGCGGCGGCGCCGGCGGTGACAGCACCGCCAAGCCCGGCAATGGGGGCAATGGCGGCGCTGGCATCATGTTGAGCATCGGCGGAGCAATTGACAATTCCGGCCTTATTGCCGGCGGCGGCGGTGGCTCTTCAAAATATAGTGTCGGGGGCCAGGGCGGCAATGGCGTGGATCTCTCGGGTGCCGCAACCCTCACCAACGCCGGCAGTATCGTCGGTGGGGCGGGCAGCGTTGGGGAGAATTTCTTCGGCCCAGGCGGCGGCGCGGGCGTCGATGCCGGGCCGGGAACTCGCATAAGCAATTACGGAACAATTTCTGGTGGCGAGAATAACGGGTATGTCGCGGCAGGTGCTGTCGCAGGTGGGATCGGGGTCGAATTAAACAATGCATATCTCTACAATAAAGCAACGATTCTTGGCGGGAGCGGCTTGGAGCAGGGCTACTCTCCGTATGGTCCGGGCGGTATCGGCGTCGATTTGCTAGGGACCAGCAATTTCGTCAACAATGGGGTCGTGGCAGGCGGCAACGGGACATATACGCCCATATTTGTTAACGGCTATGGCGGTCCTGGCGGCGACGGGGTTTATCTGGGCGCCGGCGCTACCGTTACGAATAACGGCACCATTGCCGGAGGTAATGGCGGCAGCAGCAATTATGATTTTGGAGGCCGCGGCGGTAACGGGGTTACGATTGGCAATGGCGGCGATGTCATCAACAATGGCCTGATCGAGGGCGGCCAAGGCGGCGGCTCGTACTATCTCAATCCCTTTGACGTACATCCGGGTTGCGGCGTGGAAATGAAGCACGGCGGCTCGCTGACGAACAGCGGCACAATCATTGGCGGAGGCAATGATTACGGGATCAGCGGCGTTGGCGTAAATGATGTGTATGGCGGGATCGTGACCAACGCAGGTCTCATAAGCGGCGGCAAAGGTAGCGCGGGCGTTGTTCTTGGGTCCCACGCATCGCTAATGAATGATGCAACGATTTCCGGTGGTGCTGGCCAAGTTTTCGGTTACAATCTCCAATACGGTGGCGTCGGAGGCAACGGCGTGGATATCGCTGCTGGCGCCGCGCTTTCCAACCATGGCACCATCGCTGGTGGCGCAGCTGGATACGCCTATTATTCCGGTGGCCCCGGCGCCATCGGCGTCGCGTTGACCACAGGTGCCGGTGCCAACAATTATGGCCTGATTTCCGGCGGGCGCGGCAACGGCGCCGGGTCCGACGGCGGGGCAGGTGTTTCGCTGCTGTCAGCGGCAAGCCTGACGAACTTCGGCATGGTAACGGGCGGCCAAGGCGGCAACGGATCGTATCCTTACAAGGATGCTCTCGGCGACGGCGGTGCCGGCGCCTACCTCAGTGGCGGCACGCTCGTGAACGCGGGTACCATTTCCGGCGGCGCGGGTGGCAGTAATTCCTACGGGACCGGTGCCAGCGGCGACGCGGTGCTATTCGGCACGTTGGCGAGCACGCTCGTGGTCGATCCTGGCGCCAGCTTCAACGGGCTCGTGGTTGCCAATGAAGCGGTGAACGATGTTCTGGCGCTCGGCGGCGCCAGCGCCGCAACGTTGACCGGCCTGGGCACGCAATTTCTGAACTTCACGACACTCGAGGTCGATACGGGCGGGATCTGGACTTTATCGGGCGATCACAGTTTTGGCGCCGGCGCGTCCCTGGTGGCGGATGGCGCGCTGCGCATTACCGGCCAGGTCATCGACGCGGGAACCGCAACTATCGGCGCCAAAGGCAAGCTGAACGCCGCAGGGCATGGCGAACTCGTCGTCGCTGGCGTCAGCCTGCAAGGCGGCACGCTCGCCGGTGCCAGCAACGCCACTGTCGTGGTCGGCACTTTGGCGAGCGGCGGCACCGTGGGCGAAATGACCGTGGAGGCCGGCGCACTCATAAGCGGCTCCGGCCACCTCAACGGCACGTCGGTTGTCGATGACGGCACAATCACGGCAGCCGGTGGCACCCTTGCCATCCGTCACGCCGTCGGCGGCACCGGCACCCTCAGCATCGACAGCGGCGCCACCTTGTTCGTTCACGAAATGGTGGATGTCTCGAGCATCGTATTCGCCAGCGGCGGCAGCGAAACGTTACGCGTCGGCCATGCCGCGCCCGTGCTCGGCACGGTTTCCGGCTTCGGCGCCGGCGACGTGTTCGATCTGCGTGATCTCCACGCCAATTCGCTGAGCTTCCACAAGGGCCTGCTCACACTTCTCGAAAATGGCAGCGTCGTCGATACGCTGACCCTCGCCGGCAGCTACACCACGGCGAATTTCGCCTTGAGCTCCGACAACGCGGGTGGTGTCGACGTCACCTACGTGGCGACCGGCGAGGACGGACGGCACGATATCGCGCCGCCGCCGACGGAAACGAACGGACCGACGCACGGGCTCGCCCTGGCCGCCGGCTGGGGTGGCTGGCACGACATGAATCCGGCCGAGGCCCCTTTGCCGCTCCTGCATCACTGGATGACGTAGCAATACCGGCCACGGCTCTGAACCGCGTTGGCGTGCAGCGCCGCGCCTTCCCTCGGCGTGCGACCTTCGGCTAACTGCCCGGTGCACAATCGGGAAGGCCGCGAACCCTGTTCACCCCCCTCCTCCGCGCCATCGGCCAGCTAGACGACCCGGCGCTGCTCTGGGTGCTGCTGGAATCCGTGCTGCTCTCGGCCCTCTGCTTCGGCGGGCTGGTGTTCGGGGCAATCTGGCTGGTGCATCATCTGGTGGCGCACGGCTCGCTTGGCTGGTTCGCCGGCGCCCTCGGCGGCCTGCTTGGCGTACTCGCCGCGGTCTGGCTGTTCGTGCCGATCGCGCTCGTCATAGCCGGCCTGTTCCTCGAACCGGTATGCCGCGCCGTGGAGCGCCGCTGGTATCCGGAGCTGCCGCCGCCACAGCCGGCGTCGCTGATCGCGCAATCGGGCGACCTGCTGGTCCTCGGCCTGCAAGTGCTGCTGCTTTCCGTAGTGGCCTTCTTTCTCTCCCTGATTTTTCCGGGTGTCGGCCATATTCTGGGCTGGCTCGTCACGGCCTGGGCGTTCGGCCGCGGCCTGTTCGCGGCCGTCGCCATGCGTCGCATGATCCGCCGCCAGGCGCTTGGGCGCTACAGCGCCAATCGGGCGCCGGTGCTGCTG
>DATJOH010000088.1:0-4248 GCA_035507235.1 Acetobacteraceae bacterium | reverse complement strand
CCTTTTTCAATGGCGCTGCTCGCCTGGATTTTCATCGATCATGTTTTTCGCCCGTTCCTGCCGGCCCGCATGATCGACGGTTACGTCGCCGGCTTGATTCTGCTGGCCGCGGCGCCTTGCACGGCCATGGTGTTTGTCTGGTCGAACCTCGTGCAAGGCGAGCCGCATTTCACCTTGTCGCAAGTGGCACTCAATGACTCGATCATGGTCGTAGCTTTTGCGCCGCTCGTGGCGCTCCTGCTGGGCCTGTCCGCCATCGTGGTGCCTTGGGATACCCTCATTCTCTCCGTGGTGCTCTATATCGTCATGCCGGTCATCGCGGCGCAGATCTGGCGCCGCTCGCTCCTGGCAAATGGCGGGCAGGCGGCCCTGTGTCGCACCCTGCGCGCCCTCGGGCCGTTGTCGTTGTCGGCCTTGCTACTCACCCTCGTGCTTTTATTCGGTTTGCAAGGCGAACAGATCATCCGCCAACCGGCGGTAATCCTCATGCTCGCGGTGCCGATCCTTGTGCAGGTGTATTTCAATGCCGGCCTCGCTTATTGGCTCAATCGGCGCCTTGGTGTTGCCTGGTGCGTGGCGGGTCCATCCGCTTTGATCGGCGCCAGCAATTTCTTCGAACTGGCAGTTGCCACGGCGATCGCTTTGTTCGGCTTCCAGTCCGGCGCGGCGCTTTCGACAGTTGTCGGCGTGCTGGTAGAAGTGCCGGTGATGTTGTCGGTCGTGCAAATCGTGCGGCGCTCACGCGGGTGGTATGAAGCGGCCCCCGTGCGGCAATGACGCACCCTGCCGGCCCAGCCAAAATCCCCCGAATCAAAAGTCTTTTTGCTTCTTTTTCTTCAGAAAAAGAAGAATCCTTCCTTTCTCCGGTTACAACAGCCGCGACCAAAGCGACGCCGACCACTCCCAAAGCCGTTCGCCGACGCCCCGCCGCGCCCACGCGGCGGGATCGATTATCCGTGATTGCGCCACGTCATCGGCAAACATCGCCTCCATTTCTTTGCCAAAATCACGATCCAGAATCACGGCATCGATTTCGCTGTTGAACAGCACGCTCCGCCAATCGAGATTGGACGATCCCACCGCCGACCACACGCCATCGATCACTGCCGTTTTCGCGTGCAGTACCACGCCCTTGCGCTCATAGATATGCACCCCGGCATGCAATAATGGCCCATAGGTATCCCGCCCCGCCGCCAGCGCGAATGGGCTGTCGCTATGCCCGGGCAGCACCAGCGAGACTTCCACACCGCGCCGCGCCGCGTCCTGCAGCACGCCAGAAAGATCCGGTGGCGGCACAAAAAATCCGGTGGTGAGGTGCACCGTACGTTCCGCGAGCGTGATCGCCACCAGCAGGCTGCGATAAATATCCGGCCGTCCAGCCGCCGGCGTGCCATCGATGGCTTGCACCAGCGCTTCGCCACGCGGTGTCTGCGGCGTCGCCGGCGGCGGCGGCAGCGGTGGCCCGTGTTGCAATTGCCAGGTTTGCAGAAACAAGCGCTGAAATTCCGCGACTGCCGGCCCCTGTACCACGACATCCGTATCGCGCCAGGCCATTTCATCCGGATCGGTGACACCCGGTTGCTTCCGGTTGGTATTAACGCGGGTGATGTTGATGCCGCCGGTGACGGCAACGGCGCCATCCGTCACCAGCAGCTTGCGATGATCCCGGTCGTTCAAATCGATCGGCACGCGCGGGTTCAGACCCAGCGGATTATAGTTGAGCACCGTGACCCCACTCGTCCGCAATTTCTGCACGAGCGCCGCGGAACCAAGCGCGCCCCAGCCATCGTAAATCAGGTGCACCTGCAGCCCGTCGCGCCGCTTTTGCAACAGCAGCGCACCGAACCGCGCGCCCTCATCCTCGTCGAACTCATAGCTTTCCATGTCGATACGCGTGCGCGCGGCGCCGATGGTGGCGGCGAGCGCCGGCAGCGCCTGGCGACCATTGCGCTTGATCGTAACGTTGTTGCCGGCGATGAAAGGGCGCCCGGCAATATGCTCGCCCCAACTTTGGAACAGGGCGATTTCCTGCCGTGGATCGGCACTACGCTGCGCCGCCGCCTGTTCGATTTCCGGCGCCACATTGGGCAATGTCGCGCAGCCGTCCAGCAATGTCAGGGCAAGCGCCGCGGCGCCTGCCGCTATTTCTTTTCCCAACCCCGCGGTCCCTGCTGCCAATAGGTCAGCGTATGTCCCGATTCCCGCGCGGCCTTCCAGCGCGCGCGTGCCGCCGCCACGGCATTTGCGTCGCCGCCGTCGAACAAATCAAAAACGCGTTCGAATTGTGCAATGTGGGCACTATCCCGGCCATCGAGCAGGAACAGAAAACCGGCGCCGTTCGGGGCTTCATCGCGGTCGGTGATCCAGATGGGCTGCAGATCGGCCTCTCCCATGGCCTCCGTGCCATGCGGCAACCAATCCGGATCGGGGCACACCCAGAGCGCGGTATCAATCGCTGCAATGCGCCCCGCGTCGCAGCGTATGACGGCCCGCTTGCCGGCGGCCAGCGTACGGCCAAGCAGCGGCGGCAGGGCCTGGTCGGGGCCGGTGCGTGTCAGGTGGTAGAAGCCGATGTCCGCCATTACCTTGCATCGATATAGGACGTGATCGGGCACAGCAAGGAAGTATGTTCTTTTTTGAAAAAAAGAACCAAAAAACTTTTGTCCGTTTCGTGTAGCACCGATGTCTCCTGGGTGGACCGAAACCATGAAGCAACAGAAAAAAGTTTTTTGCTTCTTTTTTTCAAAAAAGAAGCCTTCTTCTTACGTTTACGCATTGGGATTCGCGCTGATCCCATCTATAACGAACTCAACAACCGCCTGCCGCACCGCCGCGTCCGTCGCGAGACCCGGCGGAAAAATCCACTCCTCGAACAAAGCGCAGCCCAGAACGGCAGCAAACGAGACGCGCACCATCAGCTCTGATGGCACCCTGGCCGCTTCACCCCCGATTCGGGATCGCATCATTGCCGCGCCCCGCTCGAAGTACGTGTCCAGCGCCGGTATTGGCGTGCGGCCCTCCGGCATGCCATGTTCGTAGGCCCGCGCGACCACCAGCGACATCATCATGCGCGAATGGCAGGCAATGAAATCCTGCAATTGCACGATATAACTCTGTGCGCGCTCGCGGAACGATTGGCTGCCTGCCGCATCCGCGATCATACTCGCGTGAAATGCGGAGAAATGCTGGTTGAGCGGCTGGAAGATCGCCGCTTTGAACAACTCAGCCTTGGAAGCGAAATAGCGGAACAGCTGCGTCTCGGTAACTTCGGCGCGGCGCGCGATCGAAGCCGTCGTCGCGCCGGCATAGCCGGCGCGTTCGAATTCGTCGCCCGCCGCCGCGATTATTCTGTCCATGATGTCGCCTTGCGAGCGCCGCCGCGTCCGCTTCGCCGCCGGCGAAGCCTTCATGGTGATTTTCCCTTTGCCCACGGTCGATTTGCCCCTTGCCAGACCACCCGAAACACGCCAAAGACAGTATACACTATCTAATCCGCGCGCCAAATTGGGAGGGGAGGTTGCGGCAAATACTGACGCGCGCGCCCGTGGCGCTCGATCCCGCATCCGGCGTGCTGGGCGCGGAGCATTTTCAGATGGCCTACGCCACCAACGACATCGACCAGGCCTGCGCCTTCTTCTCGGACCGCCTCGGTATCCGCGAATTCCGCCGCCTGGAGGGCCAGATGCCCGCCGGCGGGTATATCAGGGTCGAACTCGCCTGGGTGGGCACATTGATGTACGAACTCATAACCGCCTCCGGGCCAGGCTCGGACATTTACGTCGGACGCCTCCCCGCGGGCCCGGATTTCGTACTCGGGCACCACCATCTCGGCTACCTGATCCACGATCGGACGCAATGGGACGGCGTGCTGCAAAGCGCCAAGCGGGAAGGCTTCGCCGTGCCGTATTCAAGCCGGACGCCCGGCTTCACCCAGGCCTGCTTCATCGACGTGCCGCCGCTCGGCCACTACCTCGAATATATTCTTCCCGAGCCTGCCGCGATCGACTTCTTCAACAGCGTTCCGCGCCATTGAGCGATGCCCATACTGCGCGGAGGCGCCAGTGATTGCTAACCCCAACGACTTCACTGGGCGCGTCGCCATCGTCACCGGCGGCGGCAGGGGCATCGGCGCCTCGATCGCAACGATGCTGGCCGAAGCCGGCGCCGATTTGGTGCTCGCCGGCCGCCGCGCCGGACCGCTCGAAAAGATGGCTGCGTCGATCGTCGAAACCACCGGCCGACGCTGCG
>DATJOH010000087.1:0-8486 GCA_035507235.1 Acetobacteraceae bacterium | reverse complement strand
CGGCCATGGCACAACCCCTTGAAATCGCGGTGTGTTCATGGTTTGTACCATACTAAAGACGGCTGAGCAAGATGCCTAAGCAAGAAAACTTTTGACTTTGGCTTGCAGCAGCCGCCCCAAATGCGTGGAGTCGATGTTGCCCCTAGCAGACAAAAGTTTTTTGGTTCTTTTTTTCAAAAAAGAACTACTTCCTTTGCGCTTCACTTCCGTTGGCGGAGACTCGCTCTCAATGCGAATTAATATCAGACTTTTAGCTTGAAACGCGTCAACGCTTCAAGCACCAAATCGCGTATTCGCGTCATCGGGTCAACTACGGCGACCCTTCTTCAAGGCTGGAGGAACCAGCAATGACCCAGCAGACGTCCGGGGCCCCCGCGCTGCGGGTGCAAGAACTGCTGGCGCTGTATGGCGCGCGATCGGCCAGTGCCGCGGAACTGCTTTGCGATCGACATGATCCTGCCAGGATCGCCTACCATGTCGTTTCTCCGGACATGTCGGTTCGGTCCCTGACCTACGGTGAATTGCGTCAGGAATCCGAGCGGGTCGCGGCAAGCCTGGCGGCACTCGGCGTGCGCCCTGGCGACCGGGTGGCGACGCTCATGGGCAAGAGCCGCCGCTATCTTGTTACGCTCATGGCAATCTGGCGCCTGGGGGCCGTGCACGTCCCCCTGTTCACCGCCTTTGCGGCCCCCGCCGTCGCGCAACGGCTGAGGGCAAGCGCTGCCGTCATGATCATTTGCGACGGCGCGCAACGTTGCAAAGTGACGCCGGGCGAACCCAACGCCGCCGACGCGGCGTTGCGCGTGGTCACGACGGGACCGCTTGCAGATGGCGACATGGGCTTTCATGCCTTGCTTGAGTCGACGGCGCCTTGCCCCGCGCCGGCCGCCCTCGGCGGTAACGCGCCGTTGATTCACATCTTCACCTCCGGAACAACCGGCACGTCCAAAGGCGTCGTTGTGCCGCTAAGTGCAGTCGCCGGCTTTCAGATCTATGCGGAGTATGGCCTGGGTATACGCCCGGAGGATCGGTTCTGGAACGCGGCCGACCCTGGCTGGGCCTATGGATTGTATTTCGGCGTGGTTGCCTCGTTCGCCACAGGGGTGGAAAGCTTTCTCTTTGAGGGCGGGTTTTCACCCGAAACGACGCTTGGTATGCTGCGAGGCTTTAAGATCACCAATTTCGCTGCCGCTCCGACAGTTTACCGTTCCCTCCGCGGTTCTGGCCTGGCGACAACAGGCCTCAGTCTTCGCAGCGCCTCCAGCGCCGGCGAGCCCCTCACATCCGACGTCAACGAATGGGCGGTCAAGGCGCTCGGCGTGATGGTGCGTGACCATTATGGCCAGACGGAAACTGGCATGCTGATCAACAATCATCATCATCCTGACCTGGATCGACCGCTCAAAGCCGGGTCCATGGGCCATCCCATGCCGGGCTGGTCTGCCGCGGTGCTGAAGATCGACGCCGATGAACCGGCGCCGCACGGGGAGGTGGGCCGTGTCGCGATCGATCTGGCAGCGAGCCCGCTCGCCTGGTTCCGCGGCTATGCTGACGATTCCGCCAAGAGCGCCGAGAAATTCTCCGCGGATGGACGTTGGTACCTGACTGGCGACATCGGTTATGTGGACGAGAGCGGCGATTTCTATTTCTCCGCCCGTGACGATGACGTCATCATCATGGCCGGCTATCGAATTGGTCCGGGCGAGGTGGAAAGCATCATCCTTACCCATCCCGCGATAAGCGAGTGTGCTGTTGTCGCCGTCCCGGACGCCGTTCGCGGCGAGGTTCTCGAAGCGGTCGTCGTCCTGGCCGAGGGTTGGACCCCCTCGGTGGAACTGAGCGAGGCGTTGCAGACGAAGGTGAAACGGGAATTTGCGGCACATGCCTATCCCCGCCGCGTACACTACCTCGACGCTCTTCCCAGGACCGCCTCCGGCAAGGTGCAGCGCTTCGTGCTGCGCCAATTGCTGCGGGGGTCGCCGTCACGCTCACCCACGTGAACGGCGACTCAATGAAAGGCGCCGGACCTAGGTCATCATCATTCCGGGCGAGAACGACGATGAGCCACCTGGCATGGAGCTGGTGGGCAACCTTATGGCCTTGCGCCAGGCGGCATCCGTTCCAGGAGCGAATACATGTGACGAAGTACTCGACCGTGACTCCGTTCTTGCATTGTTGGCTAGTTCGACAAAGGTGGACCCAGGGTTGGAGCCGCTGGCCGCCGGAGGCAATCACAAACCAAGCGCCGAGAGGCCAGGATGCTCGTCGGGCCGGCGGCCTTGCGGCCAGTGAAATTTTCGGTCTGTTGCGGGAATGGGCAGATCGTTGATGCTGGCGATGCGGAGGCGCATCAATCCCTGGTCGTCGAATTCCCAGTTCTCGTTGCCGTAGGCGCGGAACCAGCTGCCGCTATCGTCGTGCCATTCGTAGGCGAAACGGACGGCAATGCGGTTCGCATGAAACGCCCAGAGTTCCTTGATCAGTCGATAGCCGAGTTCGCGGCGCCATTTGCGGGTGAGGAACGCCGCAATTTCGTCGCGGCCGCGCAAGAATTCGGCACGGTTCCGCCACACGCTGTCTTCGGTGTAGGCAAGTGCGACGTGGGCCGGATCGCGGCTGTTCCAGGCGTCCTCCGCCAATCTGACTTTGACGGCGGCGGTCTCAGCCGTGAAGGGCGGCAGGGGCGGTCGAGCCATGAACCCTCCTCCATAAAGGCGTGCGCTCTCGAGGCTAGCAGGCGCCGGTGGGTTTGGGCTAGCAGGCGTCTCTCGCCGTGCCGCAGGGACTTGTTATGGCCGATCTGCCTGAAAAACCTGGATTTCGTCTCGACAAGGACGCGCTCGGCCCGGTCTATGTGCCGGCCGATCGGCTGTGGGGGGCGCAGACGCAGCGCTCGATCGAGAATTTCCCCATTGGGGTGGAGCGGTTCCGCTTTACGCGGCGGCTGCTGCGGGCGTTCGGGCTGCTGAAGGCGGCGGCGGCGCGGGCCAATGGCGAGCTTGGCGAACTGCCGCCGGAGAAAGTTGCCCTGATTGTGCGGGCGGCGGAGGAAGTGGTGGCCGGAAAACTGGACGCCGAATTTCCGCTGGTGGTGTTTCAGACCGGGTCCGGAACGCAAACCAATATGAATGCGAATGAGGTTATTGCGAACCGCGCGATTCAGCTCGCGGGTGGTGTCGTCGGATCGAAGAAGCCCATTCATCCGAACGACGACGTCAACCACAGCCAGTCCAGCAATGATACTTTTCCGACCGCAATGCATGTGGCGGCGGTGGAGGAGATCGAGCTTGTGCTGCTGCCCGCGGTGGCGAAGTTGCGGGCGACCTTGCAGGCGAAAGCGGCGGCATTTGACGGCGTGGTGATGGTGGGGCGCACGCATTTGCAGGATGCAACGCCGATTACGCTCGGCCAGGCGATTGGCGGCTGGGCGGCGCAGCTTGACGCTGCGACGGCCGCCATACGGGCGGCGTTGCCGGGGCTGTACGAGCTGGCGATCGGCGGCACAGCCGTGGGCACGGGGCTCAATGCGCATCCAGAATTCGGCGACCGGGTGGCGCGGCAGCTCGCGGCCGTGACGGGATTTCCGTTCGTCTCCGCGCCGAACAAGTTCGCGGCACTTTCGGCGCATGATGCGATGGCGACGGTGAGTGCCACATTGCGCACGCTGGCCGGTGCACTAATGAAAATTGCCAACGACGTGCGGTGGTACGCTTGCGGTCCGCGCGCCGGAATCGGCGAAATACGCATACCGGAAAATGAGCCGGGCAGTTCGATCATGCCAGGGAAAGTCAATCCGACGCAATCGGAGGCGCTGACCATGGTGGCGGTGCAGGTATATGGCAACGATGCGGCGGTGGCGTTCGGAGCGAGCCAGGGGAATTTCCAGCTCAATGTGTACAAGCCGGTGATGCTGCACAATGTGCTGGAATCGGCTGGTCTGTTGGCCGATGGCTGCCATGCCTTCAACGATTTCTGCGCTGTCGGGATAGAGCCCGATCCGCAGCGGATCGGCCAGCATCTCAAGGATTCGTTGATGGTGGTGACGGCGCTCAATCCGCATATCGGCTACGAGAAATCCGCGGAGATTGCGCTGAAGGCGCACCACGAGGGGACGGCACTGAAGGCGGCGGCATTGGCGCTCGGCTATCTGACGGAGGCCGAATTCGATGCGTGGGTACGGCCAGAGGATATGACGGGACCGCTACGGGTTGGCCATTAGGCGGCGCGCAGGCCGCGACAGTAATAGACGAGGGCCGGCGGCAGGTTCCGCCACACGATCGGCGAGCGGGTGACGTTGGCGAAGCGCGCGCGCAACGAGGCGCGGAGCGCCCGCGCGCCTGGCAAGGCGAGGCCCTGCACGTAGGCGAAGGTCATGAACGCGCCGTCGGGTGCGAGCAGGTCGCCGATGGCGTCGAACACCGAGCTCTGCAGCGCGACGGGGAGCGACGCCCAGGGCAGTCCGCAGACGATGGCGTTGATCTGCGTCACGCCGCGGGCCGCCATGATCGCCCGCAGGTCCGCGACGCTGCCTTGCGCGAAATCGAAAGTGGGAAAACGCGCCGTGAGGAGCCGATGGAACTCCGGGTTTAGTTCTATACCGATATATTTGCTGCTGGCGGATATTTTGCGCGCGATTTCGCCGGTGAACGGACCGGTCCCGGGACCGAATTCGACGATCGTGACGGATTGATCGGTAGGAATCGGCGCAAGCATGGCGCGCGCGAGCGCAGGCGAGCTAGGCAGCAGCGCGCCGACCGAGCGTGGCGCGGCGAGGAACTGGGTGAGAAAACGCCGCGCGTCGCCTGACATGCGATGATTATGGCCGGATTCTCGCCGTAAGGCGAGCCGGGTTGACGCTTGGGTTAACGCATTGAAGCCCGAAAGTTACGCATGGCGCGCGTGGTGGGACAGCCTGCGCGAAGCTTGACTTAGTTGGTAAATGGAAGGAAACTTTACCCCAACGTTCGGTGGGGAAGCGCATGCAGCAGACCATCGTCAGTGTCGTTCTGCCGGTTTCAGCAGACAAGGCGGCGGCGTTACAGGATGCTATCGATGCGTTGCGGGCAAAGCTGACGCCGAACCCGGCGGCGCCCGACGATTTCGTGCTGCTGCGGGAAAATCTTCCGACGCTGCACTTCATGTCGTTGCTGGTGTTCGGGCCACGTGCCGGTGTGGGTGCCGGTGACGCGGATGTCTCGCCGCTGTTCGTCATGGAAGCGAATTTCGACGGCCTGCCTGGGCCGTTCTGGGCCGAACTGGAGGCCCAAATCGGGCCGGATTTGCGCGATTTGCTACGGCTTTGCGCGGCGCCACGGGGCAGTGTGGACCGGATGTTCGACGCCATAACGGCGCCAGGATCGCGCGCGCCGATTGCGCCGTTGCTGGACCGGCAGAGCGTTTTCCCGGAGGCAAGCCACGCCGGCGTGCGCGGTCTCGGGCGTAACCGCATATTGTGGCACAATGCGCTTTTCCAGGCGGCAGAAGCGGCGCTGCCACCTCCCGACGAGGTGTTGAGCGAGGGCGCCGCGGCGATTCATGCTTGGCTACGCGCGCGGTTGCTGCCGGCTTTTCCCTGGCTTGACCAGCCTTACGAGCGACCATTCACGGCGGCTGAACAAACCGCGGCGACGCGGCACCTGGTATTGTTCGGCGTTGCCGCCCTGGTGGTCGCGGCGCTGCCCTGGGTCGGGTTGGCTTTGCTGTTTGGCCGGCCGCACGGCCACCTGGCCGCCGACCTGGCGACACTGGCGTTCCTGACCGGTGCGGTCTGCATGACCGCAATGACCGATATCGGTGATCTGCCGACGCTCGCCGGTCGCAAAAGCATGCCGGATCTGTGGTGGCAGGTCGGCGGTGGGCTGCTGCTGCTGGCAGTGGTTCCGGGGTTTCTGGTGCGCGGCTTTGGTGCGTGGTGGTTGCTTGTGCCGGCCGGCATCATTGCCAGCGCGTTGTTGCTGGTTGCGGCACTGCGGACGCGGGAAAAGCGCGATCCGGTACCAGCCGATTCGGTGCCCGATCCGGCGGAGGTTCTGGCGCTGCAGGATTTCGAGGATGTTCACGTCGCCGGCGCCGATCACATGGCGAGTGTCGTGATCATCAAGGGCGGGTGGCTACGTGGCTTTATCCTGCGCTTCGCAATGCGCGCGCTTTATGCCCTGCTGCGCGCGACTGCGGCCGACGGCTATCTCGGCAGCATGCGCACCATCCATTTCGCGCATTGGGGCATCGTGGATGGCGGCAAGAGATTGCTGTTCCTGAGCAATTTCGATGGCAGTTGGGAAAGTTACCTCGACGATTTCATCGAAAAAGCGCATGCCGGGCTGACCCTGGCGTGGGGCAATTGCCTCGGCTTTCCGCCGCCGCGGTACTGTGCCCTGGACGGCGCGACGCAGGGGCGGAAATTCAAGAATTGGGCGCGCTGTTCGATGACGCAAAGCCGGTTCTGGTACGCGGCCTACCCGAATCTTACGGTCAATCAAATCTGGCGCCAGGCGCGTGTGGTGCAGGGCCTCAGCGCGCCATCCCTGTCAGCCGAGCAGGCCTTGATCTGGGCAAAGGATCTTTGAATATGGCGAATGATCCTGGAAGCTGGCGGCTGAAACCACCGCACGATGTGAATGCGCAGGGATTGATCGTCAGCCCGTTCTCGTATCTGGAAGCGGCACATGCTTACCTGTTGGATACAAGCGGCGCACTTGGATCGGGTTGGCTGAAATCGCTGCGCGCGGTGCTGGCGATTACCGACGCGAACGGCAAGGATGTCGATCCGGTGACCGGCAAGCCGAACGGCTGCGCGGCACTTGCCTTCACCGCCGGCGGTTTAAGCAATCTCGGCGTGAGCACAGAGATTTTAGGCCAGTTCGCGCAACCGTTTATCGATGGCATGCATGAGCCGGCACGGCGCAAACGGCTGGCCGACGACCAGTTGGCACCGCCGGGAAGGACGCAGCCTTTTTGGGGCGACAGCGGTGGCGCGTGCGAGCACCCAGTACATGCGGCGTTGCTGCTCTATCATGAAACGCCGGGGCAATTGGAAGTTTACGGCGCGCCGGGGCTTGCCGCGTTAGCGGCTTCGGGCGTGAAGATTGCACACGAACTGCGGCTTTCACTCAAAACCGATATGTCCGTGCACCCGCCGGTCGTGCGGGAAAATTTCGGCTTTGCCGATGGCATTTCCCAACCGGTGCCGTGCGGCGATGCGATTGTGACGAAAAAAGGTCAAGCCTATCCGCGAAATCCGCTTCATAGCATTGCCGCGGGTGATCTGATGATCGGCCATGTGAACGCGCATGGTGAACCGGCGCCCGGGCCGGATTTGCTGGCCAATGCACCGGGCGCCACGCTGCTGCCGGTTTCGCCGGTGGATGCAACCAAACGTAGCCTGGGCCTCGATGGATCCTATCTGGTCATGCGCGAGCTCAGTCAGGATGTCGATGCATTCTGGACGTCCATGCAATCAGCCGCGAAGAGCCTGAAAGGGCGCGATGCGACGTGGGTTGCTGAGCGCGTCGTGGGCCGCGACATCAACGGCGTCATTTTGGCCGAAAATCCGCCGCCAGGGGACGACGAGGATGGCCCCGGCAACGATTTCCGCTTTTGGGACGACGATCGCGACGGGCTGCATTGTCCGTTGGGCTCGCATATACGGCGCGCCAATCCGCGTGATGGGCTTGCGCCAACAGTGGGAACCAAGGCGACGTTGCTGCATGCGGTGAATAACCACCGGATACTGCGCCGCGGCCGTAAATATGAGGCGTATGCGGTGCCGGGGGCAGGCGAGCAGCCTGGATTGTTGTTCCTATGCCTGAACACCGACTTAGAACGGCAATTCGAATTCATACAGCAAACCTGGCTGCTCAATCCGAGTTTTGCCAGCCTGTTCAATGAGCGGGACCCGTTGCTGGGTCCTGCCGGTCCATTCACCGTACAGGCGGAACCGTTGCGGTTGCGGCCGGCAATCGATACGTTCATCCGGTTCGTAGGCGGCGAATATTTTTATCTGCCGAGTATATCCGCACTCGCATATTTATCCGAGCTCGCTTCGCCATGAACCTAGTGGATATATTGGGGCCGAAGCCGACGGGTATCGCAGCCTTGTTTGACAAGGCAATGCATAATGTTGCGCCGGTGCTGGCTTTTGCGCGGGCGGTTTGGCCGGTGGCGCGACTGCCTTTCCTCGGCATTTACGCGGTGACGCGTTACGACGACGTGCGTGCCATATTGTTGGACGATCCGGACTTTCGGGTGCCTTACCGAGACAATCTGAGCATCATCATGGGTGACCAGGAATTCTTCCTGGGTATGGACAATACGCCGGAATATCGCCGTGATGTGGCGGCAATGCGGGCGGTGGTGATTGCGGCCGATCTGCCGCGCCTTGCGGCGGCCACGGAAGCAGAGGCGGAGCGGCTGCTGGACGCGGCGAATGGTTGCGTGGACGTCGTGGATTTCACGCGCGACGTGACGTTCAACGTGCTCTGTCCTTA
>DATJOH010000086.1:0-8232 GCA_035507235.1 Acetobacteraceae bacterium | reverse complement strand
CGTAACGGTCCCAGGGCGTTGTATCGTCGGATAGGGGAATGATTTTCATTTGGCGGAAGGAGAAGAAAGAATCTTCTTTTTCTGAAGAAAAAGAAGCAAAAAGACTTTTATCAATGACATCCGACAGCGAGTCCGGATGGGTGGATTCAGACGGTGCCCGAAACGGACAAAAGTTTTTTGGTTCCTTTTTTCAAAAAAGAACTGCTTGCCTTCCTTTCTTTTCAAACATTTGCCCTGCCTGAAAGCGTCAAACTACCCGATCGCCTCCGCGAAAACCCGATCCATCCGCCCCCACGCAAAATCCCGCAGCAATCGCGTCAGGCGCGACGGCATCGCAGTGAGATTCAGGTAGTGCCGGAATCGCGCCATCCGTGGCGCGGCCACGACACGTGGCTGCGCCGCATCGATTTCCCAGGGATGCGTGTAGAAAACGCCCGAAGCGCCTTCGGCGGCGTTGAAGCGGCGAAGCGCCGCGCGAAACGCCACATAGGGCGCCAGGCGAAAATAGCCGCCGCCGGCGCATGGCAGGTTGCGGCCTGCCAGCCGAACCGTGGTCATCGGAATTTCCAGTAAGGCACCGGCGGCGACACGGAACGGGAAGCGCGGGGCGTCCGGCATGCCATATAGATCATGCCGCACTGGGTAGATGCTGGAGCTGTAACGATAGCCCTGTTCCGCCAGGACGTCGAACGCCCACGGATTGCGCGCATTGATCGAAAAAGTGGGGGCGCGGTAGCCGATGACCGGCACGCCGCCGCAATCCTCCAGCATTTTGCGGGCGTCCGCCACGTCCGTCGCAAACGCTGCCGGTGATTGTTCATGTGCCAGCCGATGCCAGTAACCGTGGCTTGCCAGCTCATGGCCTTCGCCGACGATGCGGCGAATGAGTGCGCCGTGCCGCTCGGCAACCCAGCCCAGGGTGAAGAACGTCGCGACGATTCCGGCCTCGGCGAACATGTCGAGAATCCGGTTGGTGTTCGCTTCGACCCGCCGTGGCAGACTATCCCAGCTGTCGCGGGTGATCGTGCCCGCGAACGCCTGCACCTGAAACCAATCCTCCACGTCCACGGTCATGGCGTTGACCTGGCCGCCGGAGGAGGCGCCTTGCGCGGCCGGCATCAGAACCGCTTCGTAACGCTGACCGTCACCGTGTTGTTGTTCCGGTTCAGGTCCCCGAAGGTAGTTCCGCTGACAAAATATGTTCCGGCGTAGGTCACGGCGCCGCTGAGGGTATCGGTGAAGACTTTCGTCAATCCGGCGGAGACGAGCACCGCGGAAGCATCGTCGAACACCACCTCCGCATTATGCGAATGCGTGTAGCCGGCATAGAGCGTGCTGGTGAGCGTCGCGGTCAGCTCATGCACCCAATCGACGCCGCCGGTGTAATTCGTGGACGTCGATCCCACGAGCAACCCGAAATCCGTCAGCGTCGGATTATCCCGGCCGATCAGCCGCAGCAAACTTGTCGGCAGGCCGTACGGATTGCCGACGATGGAGCTGCGCTCCCAATCGAACGAGGCGGTGATGGTATCGCGATTGCCCAGATAGACCGCCGAAGCGTCCAGGCGGCGCAGCCGGTTCAGGGCCTGGTTGGAACTGAACAGACCGGCGTCATACAGCAGCGGTGCCGCCATCAGCGTCGATCCGGTGACGCCGGCGGGGCCCGTGGTGGTGCCCGCCAGGAGCTGATCCTGCTGGTCCTGGTCGAACGTTTCGATCGCTTCCGAATAGCCGCCGAAAATGCGAATGCGCGGCGTGATCTGCCAGGAACCATAGATGTAAGGCGAGCCAAATCCGTCTATGTAACGATATTCCGCGGTGATGGTGCTGTTGGCGCTCGGGGTGAGACGAACGCCGGCCGCCCAGACGCCACCGACATAGCTGAAGCCGCCTTCCGGATAATCGGTGTTTTCGTAGCCGACTTCGCCGAGCAGGGTGAAGAACCGATTGACCGCGTAGCTCGCGTCGTCGGTGACCAGCACGCGCCGTCCGTCGCGCAATTCGCCGGAGCCGTCGTACCAGGATCCGTCGAATCCGACACGATTCTGGAAGCGCCCGAGATTTTCGCCGGTGGTGAAGCTGGCGAAGGCCCGTTCGGTTGCGAGCCAGGAGCTGCCGTAATTATAGGCCGTGACCAGCGGTACCGTGACACCGGGCTGGTTGAGGTAGCCTGGCGTGTTGGTCGCCGAGTATAGATAGCCGACGCCGGCCTGCAATGTGCCGGTGCCGCCGAACGTATGCGCGACATAGGGCGTCGCGGCCGCGCTGCTGACGGTTTCGCGGTCGTTCGGCGAGACGATCAAATTGTTGAAGTAGCCAAGGCCGCCGAACACCGGCACTTGCGAGATATTGCCGCGCAGGTCGAAATAGAGCCAGCCCGGCAGCAAGGTCGCCAGGATGTCGCCGTCCGCGTTTTCGTTCCATTGCGAGTAAGCACTGTTCTCGGCGAAAATCTCGCCCACCGGATCGTAGTGCAGGGCAACCTGCAGCCGCTCCGTGTTGCCGAGCAGCGTCACTTCCGGCTCGATGAGCGTAATGAAATCAGAGCCGCCGCGGATATTCTCACCGGCGCCGGCCGCCAGCCCCGCGTTGTCGGTCCATTCCTCGCCGACCGTCAGAACCGGAATGATCTCCCAGTTCGGCGCGATCCTGTCGCCGGCGGCGGCGGTTGGCGTCGCCTCGCCGAACGCATCCAGCAACTGCGCGCGCAAATTGCCGTTGGCCGGGTCCACACCCATTGTCGGCAACACCGTGTCGGCAAAAGCCGGTGGCGGCGGCGCCGGATTTACCTCCGGGCCGCTCGGCTGGCCCGCGGCCGTTCCGGTGGCCGCGCCGCCGCCGGTGTTGTCGCCGGGTGGCGGCGCCGTATTGTCCGCGTAATCGTCATCCTGCGCGACCGCTTGATCCACACGCTGCGCCAACGCCGGCATGGCAAGCAGAATCGCCATCGAGGCACAAATCGTGCCCGCGCACAGTCGCGATCGGGTGCCGCGCACGCGGCTAACCCTGCACAATTGTGTTTGGCGCCGGCGGAGGCGCATTGGGCCGCGCATAATAATCACCGTAATAGCTATATGATCCGAACGACGACCGTTGTCGTCCAGAGACTTTGTTCAACATCAGCATCACTTTGTTGGCACCGCGGATCAGCTCCAGCGCCGCCTCCAGTTCCGGGCGCTGGGTGCGGCTCGCCTCCACCACCATGACGATCTGACCGACCGAGGGTGCCAGCACGCTGGGGTCCGAGGTGGAAAGCAACGGGCCCGCATCGAACACCAGCGTGCTCTCCGGCATGGCGATCGCCAACTGGTCCACCACTTCCATCAACGGTCGCCGCCGCTGCTCGAAATCCGCGAAGGCCGGGGGAATGCCGATCGGTATGACCGAAAGACCCGGCACCGGTGTCGCCACCGCGAGATCCGCGGCGCGTATCTGCGGGTCCGCCGCCAGGTCGAACAAGCCAGGCTGCAGGCGCAACCCCACCAGCTCCGAAAGGCAGCCCGGTTTCAGGTCTGAATCGATCAGCACGACCGGCCGCGCCGCCGTCTGCGCCAACGCCGCGGCGAGGTTGACGGCGGAAAAACTCTTGCCCTCGGCCGGCTTTGTGCTCGTGACCAGTAGCGTATTCGCGTTCCGCTCGCCGGTTTGCAGCGTGCTTTTGATCGCGCCGTTCAGTCGGCTGGCGCAAATGCGGAACTCGTCGCCAAGCCGCGTCCGCCCCTCATCCTCGATGATCAATCCAGCCTGCGCCATTTGCGCCAGGCTGCGCGGCGGCGGCCGCGTCAGCGCCGTGGGCCGCTCGTAGGTGCTCGGGCTGTCCATCAGTGCGAGTCCGATATCAAGACCAAGGGGGCTCTGCCCCCCTGGCCCCAACGGGGCTGCGAAGCAGGGGGGCGGAGCCCCTTGGTCCCAATATCGATCCCTCTCATGCCGGCCCCGCGAAGCGCATCAGCACGCCGCCGAGGGCCAGCAGCAGCAGCGCGAAGGCGCCGGCGAACATGCCGATTTGCCGCAGCCGTTCGCGCAGCGTGGGGGCGAGTGCCGCCAGCGAAACGCTGCCGATGACCGGCAGGCCGAGGCTGCGCAATTCGACAACCGTATGAAACGATTGATCCAGCGCCATCATGGCGGCGACCGCGCCGCCAGCCGCGCCGAGGCCGAGCACCAGCACGCCGAGCGCCAGCAGGCCGCGCGCCGGCGCCACCGGTACGCGCGGCACGGTGGGCGGGTCCAAAATCACCATTTTGATGTTGCTGGCTTTCTTTTGCGCCGCTTCGGAAATGCGCATGCCTTCGCGCCGGCTCACCAGCTCGTCGTAATTCTTGCGCACGATATCATAGTCGCGATTGAGATTGGTATATTGGGCTTCCAGTTCCGGCACGCCCCTGGCGATCTTCTCCAGCCGGTCGCGGTCGGCGCGCGCGTCCTGCACCTGACGCTGCAGGCTGGCAATTTCGGCTTCCGTCTCCACGAATTGCAGCCGGAATTCCTGGTAGGTGGGATTGGCGATGATGCGTGCGCGGCCGCCTTCGTCACCCGAGCCGCCGCCGGCGCGCAATTGTTCCACCAGCCGCTTTTGCGAAATCACTTCCGGATATTCGTCCGTATAGACCTGCCGCAATTCGTGCAGCCGGTTTTCCGCTTCGCGCAGCTCAGGATTTTCGACACTGCCGCCGCCTTCGCTGCCGAGGGTCGGGGGCGTGGTGGCCAGTTGCTGCGCGAGCAATTGGCGCTTGGTGCGCGCGTCTTCCAGCCGCCCTTCCAGGCTCGACACCTGGTTACGCGCCTGCTCCAGCCGCGACGTGCCGCCGTCGCCCGGCAGCAGGTCGATATATTTCTTGCGGAACGCGGCGCGTTTCTGCTCCGCGTCGCGCAATTGGCGTTCATATTGCGCGATCTGGGTATCAATGAAGCTGCTGGCGCGATCGATCTGCTCGCGATTATCGCCTGCCTTGTTCTCGATGAAGCTGGCGAGCATCGCCTGCACCACATCGGATGCCAGTTGCCGGTTACGGTCACGTAACGTGATCGAGAAGATATTGCGTGTCTGCGCCACCACCTTGATGCGCTGTTCCAGGCTCTCCACCAGCCGCTCGGTATCGTACGGCGTCGTGGCCTGCGCCTGCAGGTCGGTCTTGGCGATGATGCGCTCCAGATTGGGCCGGGAGAGCAACATATGCTGCAGCAAATCGAGTTCGTCCTGCAGCGAGCTTTCCACCGCGATGCCCTTGAGCAGCGGCGTCAGGAACGCATCCGCATCGATGAACACGCGCGCGTTGGCTTCATACTGGTTCGGCAGCAGCGCAATCGTGATCCAGCCGACGATGCACACCACCCAGGCCACCAGCATCGCCCACCAGCGACGCCGCCAGGCCAGCGCGCCGTATCGGCCCAACAGCTCGCGCAATGCTTCCACGCCGCGAGCCTAAAACCAGCTCTGTGGTATGATCAACGTATCTCCGGGCCGCATCGCGACATTCTGGCTCAAGTCACCATCGCGCATCAGGTCGGAGAGATGCACCGGTATGCGCTGTTCGCTCATGCCCTCGCGGCGCACGATCACGGCGCTGTTACCAGCCGCGAATTTCGTCAGCCCCTTGGCGGCGATCATGACGTCCAGCAACGTCATGTTGGCGCGGTACGGAATGGTTTGCGGCTCGGCCGCCGCGCCGACCACGCGCACCTGCCGGTCCGGCGTGCCCTGAAAGCTCCGGACCATGACGGTAACATTTGGCTGTTGCACATATTTCTTCAGGCGCAGCTCAATTTCGTGACCAAGCTGCGCCGGGGTCTTTCCGGCGGCCACCAGGTCCGGCACCAGCGGCACGGAAATCCGCCCATCCGGTCGTACAGGCAAATCGCTTACCGAAAGCGGCGGCGCCTGATACACCGAAATCGACAGCACGTCGCCCGGCCCGATGACATATTCACTTTGCGTCACGGCACCGGGGGGCGGGCCTGCTGTCGTGGCGGTGCGGGCGCCATCGTCGCACGCCGTCAGTAACAGCACCGTGAGCACCGCCGGAATTGCGGCACCGCGGCTATTGCACAACATGCGGCGACTCGAACCCCCCCGGGAGAAGTTTGGATCATAGCAGCGCCCGATCACGGAGCACCACGCCTTTCGTTACGGCCACAAGGGCATCGATTAAGCATTTTTGGCTCTAATGACTCGAATGCTGACAGGCAAGCGAGTTTTTTGCGACAATCGCCATGGGCCGAACACATCTTTGCGCGCAGCGCTAGCCAGGCCCCGCTACTTCCCGTTAAACGCGCGGCTGGACCCGCCGTCGAGCCGCATGGGCGGTGAGGAGCTTGCCATTTGCGCGCCGGCTGTCGCTCACTCGCCGCCGGGCATTACCTGTATTGGCCGCCACCACGCGCCATCGCGGCGAGCCGGCGCAAGAGGAGGAGGCGGCAACGGCGAATGCCGGGCGTTATCCGGACGATTTTGCGGGTGCGCCAGGCCAAACGGCCGCGAGGGCGGCCACCGCCTGGCCGCGCGTAACGCCATGACCGCCCGCCGCCCGCCGCCAGCGCCATGAGCACACAAGCGCAGCCTCTGCGGCTGCTCACTTTCACGACGCTCTATCCCAATGCGACCGCGCCCAATCACGGCGTGTTCGTGGAGAATCGTCTGCGCGCGCTCCTTGCCACCGGCGAAGCCACGTCGCTCGTTCTCGCGCCGGTGCCGTATTTCCCCAGCACGCACCCGCGCTTCGGCGCCTATGCCCGGCTTGCCGCCGTGCCGCGCGCGGAAAAGCGATTTGATATCGACATCATTCACCCGCGCTTTCTCGCCCTGCCGCGCGCCAACATGCACGTGGCGCCGTTTCTCCTCTATGCCGCCGCGGCGCCGGCGTTCGCCCGCCTGCTGCGGGCCGGCCATCGTTTCGACCTCATCGACGCCCATTATCTTTATCCCGACGGCGTCGCCGCCACCTGGCTCGGCCGCCGCTTCAATCTACCGGTCGTGCTCACCGCCCGCGGCTCGGATGTCACGGAGCTACCAAATTTTGCGCTGCCCCGTGCGTTGATCGGCAGAGCCGCCAGCGGCGCGGATGCCATCATCACCGTCAGCGCCGGCCTGCGCGCCGCCTTGGCTAAGCTGGGCATATCCGGTGAACATGTTACGGTGCTGCGCAATGGCGTGGATCTGCAACAATTCGCGCCATGCGATCGCGATGCCGCCCGCGCGGAACTCGGTCTAAGCGGTCCCACCCTGCTCGCCGTCGGCGCCCTTATTCCGCGCAAGGGACACGCGCTGACCATTGCGGCCATGACACGTCTTCCCGCGTGGCGCCTGCTGATCGCCGGCGAGGGGCCGGAACGCGAGGATCTCGCCGCCCTCGCCGCCCGTCTCGGCGTTGCCGACCGGGTCGTTTTTCTCGGCGCCTGGCCGCACGCGGATCTCGCCCGCCTCTACAGCGCCGCGGATATCTCCGTGCTGGCGAGCGAACGTGAAGGCTGGGCCAACGTTCTTCTCGAATCCATGGCCTGCGGCACGCCCGTGATCGCGAGCCCCATTCCCGGCAACGACGAAGTGGTGCGCGATCCCGCGGCCGGGCGCATCGCAACCGATCGCACGCCGGAAGCGATCGCCACCGCAATCCGCGCGCTGGCGGCATCCGCGCCGGACCGTGCCGCCACCCGCGCCTATGCCGCGAATTTTGGCTGGGACATGGTAAGCCAGGGTCAGCTCGACCTGTTCCGTCGCGTCCTGGCAATCCGCCGCCATGAATCCTGACGGCAGCGAGACCGTAACTCTGTTGCTGCGCGGCAAGGCGACGCCGCGCCAGCTTGAATTGATGCTGGACAGTTTGCTCGGCCAGACCATGGCGGATTTCCGTCTTTTGGCCGGTCGCCGCGAACTTGGCCCCGCATGCGCCGACCTACTGGCACGCTATGGCGAGCCGCGTTTTGTTTTGCTCGACGACGCCGAGCAATTCGAGAAGCAGGCAAGCGGCCGCGCCGTCGCGCTTGTTTCGCCGAGCGTGGTGCTTTTCCCCACCTGCCTGCAACAGCTGCTCGCCGCCGTCGATGCGGCGCCGCAGGCGCCACTCGCTGTTTGCCAGGCAACGCTGTTCGATGGCGCCCTTCTTCGCCCCGCGGCATCCTTGCCACGCGATCCCTCGGCGCTGGCGGAGGCGCTGGTCCTGACACCAAATTTCCCCGACGCCGCCCTGCTGCGCACAGAGAGCATTGAGCGGACATCGCTCGATTTCAGCGACC
>DATJOH010000085.1:0-2183 GCA_035507235.1 Acetobacteraceae bacterium | reverse complement strand
AAAAGAAGCAAAAAACTTTTGTCTTTTGCTCCCGGCAGCATGGCTACGTGGGGAGAGCGAATGCTACCAGAAACAGATAAAAGTTTTTTGGTTCTTTTTTTCAAAAAAGAACATCCTTGAGGAGCCTCGATGCATGATTTGAACTTCAATGGTCGCGTGGCCGTCATCACGGGCGCGGGCAGGGGTCTCGGGCGCGCCTATGCAATTCTGCTCGCATCGAAAGGCGCGGCGATCGTCGTCAACGATCCAGGCGTGAGCTTGCAAGGTGCCGGTGTTGACGTTGGTCCCGCGGAAGAGGTGGTGCGGGAAATCAGGCGTGTCGGCGGCCAGGCGGTTGCCTGCACGGAGTCCGTGGCTACGCCTGAAGGCGGCAAGGCGATCATTCAGGCAGCGTTGGATAATTACGGCCGTATCGATATCCTCATTCACAATGCCGGCATTGTTCGCCGCGCGCCGCTGCAGGAAATCAGCTACGAGGATTTCGAAACGGTTCTCGATGTGCATTTGCGCGGTGGTTTCCATGTCGTGCGCGCCGCCTTTCCGCTGATGTGCAAGGCCAGCTACGGCCGCATCGTACTCACGAGTTCCATCAACGGCCTCTACGGCAACAGCAATGTGGTGAATTACAGTGTGGCCAAGGCCGGCCTGATCGGCTTGTCCAATGTGGCGGCGCTGGAGGGCGCGGCGGAGGGCGTGAAAAGCAACATCATCTTGCCGGGCGCGGTCACCCGCATGGCCGAGGGGCTGGATACCAGTGCCTACCCGCCGATGGATCCGGAACTGGTGGCACCCGTTGTCGCCTGGTTGGCACACGAAGCCTGCTCCATCACCGGCGAAATGCTCATTGCAATGGCGGGCCGGGTCGCCCGCGCCTTCGCCGGAGAAACGTCCGGTGTCTATCGGCCCACATGGACGATTGAGGAAGTAGCTGAACAGATCGACGCCATACGCAATACCGATGCGCCGGTGATCTTTCCGGTCGTGCCGTCCGGTCATATCGATCATCTTCGTTATAGCTTCGCCATGGCAAAGGGCCAGCAGAGTTCGGAGAAACACTAATGCCTGCCTACATGATTTTCATGCGCGAGGAACCGGTTCGCGACGCCGCCGCGATGGCGGACTATCAGCGCATGAACCGGGAAAAAACCGGGGGCTTCAGCATCAAACCGCTGGTCGTTTACGGCGCGACAGAGGCGGTTGAGGGCAAAGCACCGGATGGCGTCATCGTCCTCGAATTTCCGGACGTGACCGCGGCAAAAGCCTGGTACAACAGTCCGGGCTACCAGGCCGCACTCCCCCACCGCCTGAAGGCCGCGGAATACCGGGCCTTCATTGTCGAGGGGTTTCAGCCCCCTGCCGCCGCCGGCTAACGGGCAACCAGTATGGCGACGATGAAATCCGCGTTTGGCCGCTCCGGCGCGGGTATAGGCAGCATCGTTTTTCGTGAAGTTGACGAGCCCAGACCCGGTGTCGGCGAAGCGCTGGTGCACCTGCGGGCAGCAACGCTCAATTTTCGCGACCTGCTTGTTCTGCGCGGCCTGGTGCCGGGCGTGTTGCAACCGGAATATGTGCCGCTCTCCGATGCGGCCGGCGAGGTGGTTGCAGTCGGAGATGGCGTTACGCGTGTCAAACCGGGCGACCGTGTTACCCCGCTGTTTTCGCAAGGCTGGCTCACCGGCGCGAAACCGGCCATGACCATGCTTGGTGGCCCGATCGACGGCGTCGCCCGCAATTACGCGGTGTTCGACGCCAAAAGCTTGTGCCGCATTCCGGACGAAATCGGCGATGTCGAAGCCGCGACACTCCCCTGTGCGGGTCTCACCGCTTGGAATGCCGTGTTCGGCCCACGCCCGATACGCGAAGGCGAATGGGTGCTCGTTCAGGGCACCGGCGGCGTATCGCTGGCCGCCCTGCAATGGGCAAAAGCCGTGGGCGCCAATGTCATCATCACCTCGTCGTCGGATACGAAATTGCATCGGGCGCGCGCGCTGGGCGCGGACATCGCCATCAATTATCGCGCCACGCCCGACTGGTCCGGCGCGGCGCGCGCGGCGCTCGGCGGCAAGGGCGTGGACATCGTTGTCGATGTCGTCGGCAAGTCACAAACAGCAGACTGCGCCAGGGCTCTCGCCGATGGCGGCATCATCGCCGCCGTTGGCCGGCTGGAAGGCACCGCGAGCTGG
>DATJOH010000084.1:0-9586 GCA_035507235.1 Acetobacteraceae bacterium | reverse complement strand
ATGCCGATCAAGCACGATGCTGATCGCGAACATTACCTAGCCGCGTTTCGTAGAGCGGGTTTAGAATAATAGCGCAGGCGCGACGATGCCAGCACTAAAAACAGACAAAAGTTTTTTGCTTCTTTTTTTCAAAAAAGAAGCCTTCTTCTCGTCTCTCTCAAGGCCCCACAGGCACAACCCTAGCCTCGGTAGGCCGGTGGTGCAGCAGCCAAAGCGCGCGGCGCAGACGAAAGATACCGGGGCGTATTTCGCCGTGGTCGCACATGCGCCGCCCTTCCACCAGCAGATGATTGACGTCTGGTGGCCGAACCGGATGTTGCACGATCAGGTGCTGCAACGTGCCGCAATACTCCACCGTGTCGCTCAGCACCGCATCGGGCGCTAGCTCCTGGGTGTGGGCGGTGCTGCCGGCCAGCGTCACGAGCGCGGCCAGCAACGGTCGAACGGCGCGGTGGATCATGAACGCACCGGTTCTGACACCGGCGCGATGTCAGTTCCGTGAGGCGCGGATGAAGGCGTGTTCATGCGTGGCGGCGGCACCGCGCGCAGCGTGAGCACGGCGCGCAGGCCTGGGCCCGCATCCTCCAGCACCAGCGCGCCCTCGTGCAGGGTTGCCACGGCCTGCACCAAGGCGAGGCCGAGGCCGCTGCCAGGCGTGCTGCGCGCCTGCTCGCCGCGGAAAAACCGCTCCGCGGCCCGCGCGCGGTCCTGCTCGGGTATGCCCGGGCCCTGATCGGTGACGGTGATGCGCACATTGCGCTCCAGCGGTTCGGCCGCCAGCTTCACCTGCCCGCCGGAGGGCGAGAATTTGATGGCATTGTCCAGCAGGTTCGCCACTGCCTGCTGCACCAGGTCGCGGTCGCCGTAGGCTGGCAGTGTGTCCGGCACGCGGAGCACGAGCGTCAGGCCGTGATCCTCGGCGACGGCGCCATAGAGATCGGTAAGATCCGCGAGCAGCGGCCCGAGATCGATTTCCGCGAACGCGCTGCGGCGCGATCCCGCCTCGATTTCGGCAATGCGCAGCAGCGCTTGGAACACCGCGGTGACGCCGTCGAGATCAGCGACGGCGCGCTCCACCGCGGCGCGCAGTTCCTCCTCGGAATTGGCATGGCTTGCCGCGTCCTCGAGGCGGGCGCGGGCGCGGGCGATCGGCGTGCGCAGATCATGCGCAATCGCATTGCTCACCTGGCGCACCCCGTCCATGAGGCGGCTGATACGATCCAGCATCGTGTTGATGGCCACCGCCATCGAATCGAATTCATCGCCGCGGCCGGAACGGCGCACTCTGCGGTCCAGTTCGCCGCGCGAAATGGCGGCGGCGGTCATGGAGACATCCGCCACCATGCGTCGGAACAGGCCGCGCATGACGAGACTGCCGAACAGCGCCAGCACCGCCACGAGAATCGTCGCGTAGAGCAGCATGCCGGGGAGCAGCCGCTTGAATTGCAGGCGACCCTTGACGTCCCGGCCGACCAGCAGATGGGCACCGCCGTAGAGGTTATAGGAGGTGACAATCGCAACGACCTTTTCGCCATCGCGCGTCAGGGGCACTTCGTAAAATACGCCGGGTTCGACGACGTTGGCGGGCCAGCGTTCCAGATTGCCGTAGATGCGCTTGCCGTTGGGGGCGTTGATGGAATATATTGCATCGTCATCGAAATTTTCCGCGAGCCGCTCCTGGATCGCGAGCATCAGGGTCGGCAGCCCGCCTTCGCTCCAGCGCTCGTCGAACGCCTGGCCGTCGGCGCGGATCGCCGCCTCCACCTGCTGATCCAGCAGGCCGGTGGTGGCCCACCAGAGAAAGAAAACCAGAGCGTAAGAGGAGAGCGCGAACAGCAGGCCGTACACCGCCGCAAGCTTGAGACTGGCGGAACGGAAGATTCGGCTGCGTGGGAGGGGTAGTTTCATGTTAAGACCAGGGGGGCGCCGCCCCCCTGGACCCCCTGCTGGGGACTCGTCCCCAGACCCCATTCTTTTGGCCGCTACCAAGCACCTCGCGCTCTACGGCGTTTCCGGTTGCAGCATGTAGCCGGCGTTGCGGATCGTGTGGATCAGCGGTTTCGGATAGGGCTTGTCGATCTTCTGCCGCAGTCGGCTCACATGCACATCGATGACGTTCGTCTGTGGATCGAAATGATAGTCCCACACGCCTTCCAACAGCATGGTGCGCGTCACCACCTGGCCGGCATGGCGCATGAGATATTCCAGCAAGCGGAATTCGCGCGGCTGCAGATCGATCTTCTGGCCGGCCCGGCGCACCGCGCGTGACAGCAGATCCATTTCGAGGTCGCCGACAATCAGTTTCGTCTGCGGCCCGTCGCCCTTGCCGCGGCGAGTCAGCGCCTCCACCCGCGCCAGCAGTTCGGAAAAGGCGAACGGCTTGGTGAGATAATCATCACTGCCGGCCTTCAGGCCGGCGACACGGTCATCGACCTGGCTCAATGCCGACAGCACCAGCACGGGCGTGCTGTTGTTTTGCGAGCGCAGTGTTTCCAGCAGGCGTATCCCGTCTATGCCGCCGGGCAGCATGCGGTCGAGGATGATGGTGTCGAAGGTTTCACTGGCGGCGAGAAACAGCCCGTCGCGCCCGTTATCAGCATGCTCCACCACATGACCTGCCTCGCGCAGGCCCTTTGCCACGAAACCGGCGACGGTCGGGTCATCCTCGACGAGCAAAATGCGCATGTTTGCTTCCTCTTATCCGGGGCGCCGCCGCGCGGCGTCATTTCTCCACGGGATCGGTTTCGGTCGATTCGGGCGGCCGGCGGCCGACGGTCACGGAAATCTCCAGCAGCTGGCTTTGCCGCTTCACCCGCAAATGGGCCATGCCGCCGGGGTTCACGGCGGAGACGTCCCGCACCAACTCGCGCGAACTGCCGACATGTTCATTATTGAATTGCAGCACGACGTCGCCCGGTTTCAAGCCGCTGCGCGCGCCGGGGCCGCCGCGGGTGACGCTCGCGATCAGGGCGCCGGCGCGCCGTCTGGCGGCGGTGTCCACTTCCACGCCGAGCCAGCCGCGATCCATGTGGCCATGGGCGATCAACTCGGCGACCACCGGCTCGGCGATCTCCGAAGGGATGGCAAAGCCGATGCCAACGGAGGCGCCGGTTGGCGACACGAGGGCCGAATTCACCGCCACCACTTCGCCCGCCATGTTGAAGGTAGGGCCGCCGGAATTGCCTGGATTGATCGGCGCGTCGAGCTGGAAGAAATCATCGAAGGGTCCGGTGCCGAGTTCGCGGCCGCGCGCCGAGACGATGCCGGCGGTGACCGAGCCACCGAGGCCAAACGGATTGCCGGCGGCCAGGATCCAATCGCCGACCTGCACCTGGCGGCTATCGCCCCAGACCACCGAGGGCAGTTTGTGGTCCGCCTGCACACGTATCACGGCGATGTCGGTCAGGTCGTCGGTGCCGATCACGCGGGCCGGCAATTCGGTGCCGTCGGTGAGGGAAACGACGATGCGGTTGGCGTTGCCCACGACGTGGTCGTTGGTGACGATGATACCGCCGGGGTCAACGATGAAGCCGGAGCCGGCGCCGACGATCTGCTGGCGGTTCTGTTTCTGTTTGTCGCGATAGGATTTTTCGAGCGGCGTGCCCCTGACCGCCGGCGGCACCGTCGGCCGCGGCCCGGCCTCATCGATACTGACGGCGATGTTGACGACGGCGGGCACGACTTTGCGCACAAGGGGGGCGAAGCTCAGTGGTCCCGTCTGCACGAGCGGCTCGGCGGCATTGGTGGCAATTGGCAGCGCGCAGACAATGAAACCAACCGGCGCAGGCATAAATAGAAGGGCAAGGGAAGGAAGGATTTCTTTTTTGAAAAAAAGAAACAAAAAACTTTTGGCCCTGGCACCCAACAGCGGGGCCAAATGGGCGGCATTCGTGCGGCTCGTAACAGAAAAAAGTTTTTTGGTTCTTTTTTTCAAAAAAGAACTACTTCCTTGGCGTTTGACCCCCATTGACGGTGAGTCGCTCTCAATGCGGCCTGCGATGCGTCCAAACATACGGCCCCCATGACACGCGCATGGGCACGCAACAAGCTGTTCACGGGGTGTTCGCAGGATCTTCCGGCCACGCATGTTTTGGGTAGCGGCCGCGCAGATCGCGCCGCACGTCGGCCCAGGCGCCGCGCCAGAATGTTTCTAGATCGGCGGTAATGGCGGCGGGCCGTCCGGCGGGTGAAAGAAGCGCCACCTGCAACGGTATCCTGCCGCCGGCGAGGCGAGGCGTGGCTTTCAGGCCATAGAAAGCTTGCGCGCGGGCGGCCGCTACAGGCACCGGCCCGGCGTAATCGAGGGTGGCACGACCGCCGGGAAGTTGCAGGTGGGTGGGCAGGTCGCGGTCGAGTCGGGCGGCCTGGTCCCAGGTGAGGCGGCCGCGCAACGCGGCGAGCAGATCGAGTTTCGCGGCGTCCGCAAGGCGGGTCATGGCGGTGAGATGCGGTGCCAGCCAGGCGCCTTCATCCTGCGCGAGGGCCGAGTCGGAGAGGTCCGGGAAGGTGGGATCGACGCCGCGGAGCAGGCCGGCGCGGTGCTGGAACTGGCGGGCGGCGTCGGTCCAGGGGAGCCGTTCCGGCTTTTCGCTGAGCACGCGGGCGAGCGTTGCCGCAACCGCGTCCGGGTCTGCCGGCACCATGCGGTCTTCCAGGATCAGGGCGCCGTAGCGGCGGCGGCGGCGGCTGAAGACAGCGCCGGTGGCGGGGTCGAAGCCGCTTTCGACGCGCTCGGTGATGCGATCGGCGACGGTGTGCGGCAGGTTTTCGGGATCGAGCGGAGCCGCCAGGGTGATGCGGGCAGAGGCTTTTTGCTCGAGGCCCGCGGCCACGAGCAGTTTGGTGCGCGCAAGCGGGTCGGTGGGCGGTAGTTTGGCACCGCCGCCGCCGGAAAGGCGGAAGCTGCCGGCCTCGCCGCGGGATTGGGCGATGCGGTCGGGGAAGGCGGCGGCAAGCAGCCCACCGGGATCGCCGCTCGGCGTCGCGCGGGTTTTCAGGCGGGACCGGTACTGTTCGGCGCCCTTGCGTATGCGCGCGATGGCGCCGCGGTCGGCCGCCGGATCATTGTGGCGGAGGGCGGCGAGCCGCACATCGATGCCGGCGGTGGCGCCGCGGAGCGGATCGCGTTCTTCCAGCAGCGCGGCAAGATCGGCGGCGAGCGCGGCCTCGGCCGGTGTTTCGGCGGCCAGCATCATGGCGGCCAGGCGCGGGTGAGCACCGAGGCGCGCGATGCGGCGGCCGGACTCGGTGATGCGGCCGGCGTCGTCCAGCGCCCCGAGATCGGCAAGCAGGGCGCGTCCGGCGGCGAGCGGGCCGGCCGGTGGCGGATCGGGGAACGGCAAATCCGTCGGATCGGCACCCCAGGCGGCGCAGTCCAGGGCCAGGTGGGAGAGGTCGGCTTCCAGGATTTCCGGGCGGTCGAAGGGGGCGAGGCCGCGGTGCAACGCGCTGGACCACAGGCGGATGGCGATGCCGGGAGCTTCGCGGCCGGCGCGGCCGGCCCGCTGGTCGGCGGCGGCGCGTGAGACGCGCAGCGTTTCGAGGCGGGTGAGGCCGGTCCTGGTATCAAGTCGTGGGGTGCGACGATAGCCGCCATCCACCACGATGCGAACGCCGGGTACGGTGAGACTGGTTTCGGCAATGGAGGTTGCGAGAACCACCCGTCGGCTGTCTTCCGCCGGCCGCAGCGCGAGGTCCTGTTCGGCAGGTGGCAGGTCGCCGTGCAGGGGCAGGATTTTTGCCGGCGCGCCAGCGAGCGCCGCCTGGGTGCGGCGGATTTCACCCATGCCCGGCAGAAAGGCGAGGATGTCGCCCGCGCTTTCGGTAAGCGCTGTTCGAATTTCCCTTGCCATGGCCTCGGGCAGGTCGCGGAGGTGCGCGAGGTCGCGCGGGCCGTGGCGGATCTCGACAGGGTGCGCGCGACCCGCGCTTTCGATGATGTCGGCATCCAGCAGGGTGGCGAGGCGCGCGCCGTCGGCGGTGGCGGACATGGCGAGAAGGCGGAGTTCCGGGCGGAGTGCGCGTTGCAGATCGAGGCAGAAGGCCAGCGCCAGGTCGGCATCCAGGCTGCGCTCATGAATTTCATCGAAAATCACGCACGCCGTACCGGAAAGCCCCGGATCGGCCTGCAACCGCCGCACCAGCAGCCCCTCGGTCACCACCTCGATGCGCGTCCTATCCGAAACGGCGGCATCGATCCGGGTACGAAACCCTATCGTTTCGCCCACCCGCTCCCCGCGCAGAAACGCCATGCGCGAAGCCGCCGCCCGCGCCGCCAGCCGCCGCGGCTCCAGCATCACGATCTTGCCGTCCCCCCGCCACGCCGCATCCAGCAGCGCCAACGGCACCAGCGTCGTCTTGCCGGCGCCGGGCGGCGCCACCAGCACGGCGTTCCGCCCAGCCGCGAGCGCTTCCAACAACGCCGGCACCACCCCGGCCACCGGCAGCGCCACGGCTTCCTTCACGAACATGCCCCGCATTCTGGTGAAGCGTGCCGCTGCCGGCAAGGTGGGAGAGAAAGGAAGGATTCTTCTTTTTCTGAAGAAAAAGAAGCAAAAAGACTTTTTTCTGTTTTAGCAATTGCGATATGTTACGCAGCCGTGCCCGCGGCGCGTCAAAGAGCAAAAGCTTATACTCGTTTATGCTACGATACAGGCAATCACAACCGTAACAAACTCAACGCCCTCGCCAAAGCTGAATTCAAATATCGGCGCCGCTTGCAGCCGGCGCACCATGCCAGGCACAAAGCGGCCGCTCGCTGCGCCGGAAATCAGCGGTTGCCCCCGCGGGGCGCCCTTCATGCGCGTATTGCTTGCATTTACGGCGGATCTATGCAACCTATGCGGGCAAGGCGCGCCTTACCGTGAGCGATCCCGGCGGAGGAAAAAGTGCGGCCCATGCGAAGCGCCATCATCCTGCTTGCCGTATCACTCGCCGCCGCCGAAACAGGCAGCGCACAGGAACCGGCCCTCGTGGGCGGCGCCATCTTGACACCAAAAGTCAACGTGCGGAACGGCCCGGGAGAACCGATATTTCAGTTAAAAATCGATCCGGGCATCAGCGGATATGATTACGGCGTGATATATGGCTATACCACGTCAGGCGCTTATATCACATTCGCCGCTTTCTATCCCAATCCCTACCCGCCCGCTTCCCATAGGCCGCTTAATGTTCTCGGCTACGGTCTTTCCCTCTACGACCGGCCCGGCACCGTAAGCATCGACGAAATCGTCATATTCGCCACCGACGGCAACATCATTACCTACAACGCGGCGCAAATCGCCGCTCTACTAGGTTCCGCAACTTTCACGGAAATCAACAACGGCACGTCCGATGTCACGCCGCCGCAATTCGGCACCGGCGAAATCCTGACGCCAACCGTAAGCCTCTACGGTACGTCCCCGTATTTTGCCGCCAGGCTGGCCGTATCGGATGATCTTTCCGGTGTCGGCTACGCCACCCTGCAGCTCTCGCGACGAAACCAGACACCCCTCTACGCCGAATCATCGCTGGAAGCCCCGGTCACCGGCGGCAGGGTCATCATCTCCGCCGATCTCGCCCACACCACCGCACAAATCGGCACCTACACCATCACGGCAATACAAATCTGTGATTACGTAGGCAACTGCGCCAACACCACCGCGCGCGCCGACATCGTAAAGGCGTTCGGCACCATCAAGTTCAAGGTCACGCGCTAGGGCGGGTTCGGGTTGACGGAAAACCAGGGGGTGAAGCACGTCCCGCTCTCACGCCGTGTTCAAGCGATCATTTCGGTCAGTATCGGAATGCCGCTTTTCCGGTGCGATTCCAGTCCGGCTGGCAATGCTCCGGAGCTTCAGCGCTTCTGGCGGGCGGTTGCCGCGGCCGGAGGCGTTTGACCCCGCCTTATCCGTGAAACTGATTACGGCGTAAATTTGTAGACGGTGCCACTATCGAAACTGCCGCCATAGCCCGTGGTACCGTAATAAGCGCCCTTTAGCGGCAGCAGGCCCGCGAACGGGTAGGAGTATGTCGGAAAAGTGCCGCCGAAAAACCCGCGAAATCCCGCGCCGCAACGTCCCGCGCCGCAACGTCCCGCACCACCGCCGGCCGCGACATCGTCCCCGCGCGCCTCTTCGTCCAACTGCTCGCCGCCGCCGGCGCCCGTTGCGCCCTCGAAGGCCGACTCGAAGGCGCGCCCGCCACAGCCTCGCGCATGGCCCCACCGCGCAACAATCCCGCGACCAGCGCGCCGCGGCCCTGCGCGCCGATCCCGCCGCCGGGCGCTGCGCGACGCCTTCGCCGAAATCACCACCAGAAATCCCGACCGCCGCGAAATCCTGCGCGAAACCGCCAGAACCATCGACGCCGAGCTTGCCGCCGACCCCGAGCAATCGGCCTGCGCCGCCGAGCTCATCATCCGCATCTGCACCAACCTCAACATCCTCATCGATCCCGCACTCCTGCCGGACCCGCTGCTCCGCCTCCTCATGAACTACTGCGAGCCCAGCTACGTCGCCCGCGAAAACTACGCCTGCGTCACCCCCCATATACCCCAACGAATTCGGCCCCCACACCGGATAATCGCCACAGGCGGCCGCGCGCAAAAACCCTCCGTTCCCCTCTTGTTCACGCCCGCCGGATCGGCTAGCACCGCGCCGCACCCGATTGGGTCAAGGAGGGACGCGTGATAGGATACGTCACACTCGGCACGAACGATCTGCCGAAGGCCGCCGCGTTTTACGACGCCATTGCCAAGGAACTCGGCGTCGGCCGCATGATGGAATACGAAACCTTCATTGCCTGGGGCGAGGAAGGCGGTGCCGCCGGCATCGGCCTCACCAAGCCGTTCGACGGCAAACCCGCGACCGTGGGCAACGGCGTCATGGTGGCGCTGGCGGCCAAGGATAAAGCGCAGGTGGATCGCATTCACGCCCTGGCGCTTTCCATGGGCGCCACCGACGAAGGTGCGCCCGGCGCCCGCGGCGAAGGTTTTTACGCCGCCTATTTCCGCGACCCGGACGGCAACAAGCTGAACGCCTTCGTCATGGGCTGACGCGCGCGCGATCGGCCGGTCGGGCGCGGGGGCGCACGCCTGGCCTCTGCCGCACGGTCGCAACCGCGGTCATTTGCCTCTATACTGGGCGAATGCACCGCGCCCTCGCCGTCCTCCTCCTGCTGCTTCCCGTCGCCGCCCACGCGCTGGAAACCGCGCCGGTCAAAACCGGCCACACCATCGCCACGCTGCTGAGCGAGCCCGATAGCGTCGCCGCCAGCAAACCCTTCCGCATTGCGCTGCGCCTCACCCTGGCGCCCGGCTGGCATACCTACTGGCTCAACCCCGGCGACGCCGGCACGCCCCCGGAAATCGACCTCACCGGCGCCACCGCCGGCCCCATCGCCTACCCCACCCCGTCCCACACCAGCGACGGCACCTTCACCAGCTTCGAATACACCAACGAAGTCCTGCTCCCCCTCACCGTCACGCCGCCGGCCAAGCCGGGACCGCTTCACCTGGCCGCCCACGCCAGCTGGCTCGTCTGCGCCAAGATTTGCGTGCCCGAGGAAGCCGCCTTCACCCTGGACCTGCCCCAAGGCAGCGGCGCCC
>DATJOH010000083.1:0-4627 GCA_035507235.1 Acetobacteraceae bacterium | reverse complement strand
CTGATACCGATGCTTTACGTTACGTTCCAAACAGCGCGCGAACGGGTGAAATCGCGGTTTTCCCGCAAAAGGTAATACCGGCGGGTGAATTTTGCTACCGCCCCACGTGGGGTGAAAAGGACAGCAGGCAAGGAAGGACTTCTTTTCTGAAGAAAAGAAGCAAAAGACTTTTATCAATGGCTTCAAACAGCGAGTTCAAATGGGTGAATTCGGACGCTATCCGCAACGGATAAAAGTTTTTTGGTTCTTTTTTTCAAAAAAGAACTTCTTGCCTTCCTTCTGGTTCCCACCTGGGCAGTTACCAAGAAAGCAAATTTTTCTAAATCAATCCCCCAAGAAGCGCGTCATTACACATTCCCAGCAGAGCCCGCTTTTCGGCATAGCCTCGCCGCCCCATGGGAAAAATCTCGCACCGCCCTGATGCCCGAGTGCGCCCTCCGGCGCGGCCCGCCGAATATTGGCGGTAATGACCAGAGTATGGTGGGATTTCGCAGCCGAGCGTGGAGCGGGGGCCCACGGGCCGCACCTAAATCACTGACAAAGCTCATCTGTTTTCCGCCGCCTGGTTTGGGTGGGCTGTGGCACGGGGCCTGCAATCCCCGCCACCCAGGGCCGCGATCGTGGCCCTGCAGGCCGTCTTGGCGCGGCCGCCAAATGGAGGTTCGACATGATCCAACAACAGTCTCGGCACGGCAGGCTTTTCCTTGCCTTGGCACTTGCCGGCCTGGTTGCCGCCGGCGCGCAGACGCCGGCTCTGGCCGACAGCGCGCAGGGCGACACGATAGCGGTGAATGCGCAGGGCCTCGACCTGCGCACCCCGGAGGGAGCAGCCACGTTGCGGCACCGCGTAATTGCCGCCGCGCACCAATTATGCGCGGCACGCTTCGTGCCGGCTGCGCGGAGTTCGGACGAGTTCATGAATTGCGTGCGCGACTTTACCCGTGGCGCAACGCCGCAGATGCAGGCGCTGGTCAGCGCGGCGCGTGGTCAGGAGCACTACGTCGCGGTCAACCCAGTTCGGTAATAAAAACGCGCGCGAAGGCCGGCGGCGGCGCTGCCGGCCTTTGCACAAGTTATTTTCTAGAAGAAACCAAAAAACTCTTATTCGTTTCGGCCGGCATCCGCATCCGCCGCTTTGGACTGGCTGGTGGAAGCAACTGACAAAAGTCTTTTGCTTCTTTTCTTCAGAAAAGAAGTCCTTCCTCGCCTGTTCTCCTTTTCGCCCGACCGGGGCCGTTACCTTTCTTTCAAAATGAACTCTTCCTCTCCTACGCCACCCGCAGTCCCTCCACCGCCCCCGCGAGTTCAGTCTGCAACGCCGCGCTGCGATCGCTCAGCAGCGCCGCCGTTTGTTCCAAAACACCAACGGACGCGGCGGCGGCACGGGTAGCGGCACCGGCGCGCCCCACCGCTTCCGTCGCGGCACGCGTGCGCGCGGCGACGCGTCCGGCCGCGGCCGCGCTTTCCTGCGTCGCCGCACGCTGTTCCTCCACCGCGGCGGCGATCGCCGTCGCCGTCTCACCCACTTCGGCAACAACCGTGCTGATGCCATGCACCGCGCGCACCGCCTGCTCGGTGGTGGCACGGATGTCCGCCATCTGACTGCCGATCTCTTCCGTCGCACGCGCCGTCTGCGCCGCGAGGCTTTTTACCTCACCGGCCACCACGGCAAATCCGCGCCCGGCCTCCCCCGCGCGCGCCGCTTCGATGGTCGCATTCAGCGCCAGCAGATTGGTCTGTTGCGCAATCGCCGAAATCAGCCCCACCACGTTGCCGATGCGTGCCGCCCCTTCGGAAAGCCCGGCCACCGCCGCCTCGGTCGCGTGCACCTGATCATTCGCGGCGCGCGACACCTGCGCTGCCATGGCAACCTGCCTGGCGATTTCCTCGATGGACGCCGCAAGCTGCTCGCTGGCGCTCGCCACCGCCTGCACATCCCCCATGGCACTGTCGGAGGAGGCCGTCGCCATATCCACCGCTCCCGTAGCCTCGCCGGAAGCGCGCGCCAGCGTCGCCGCGGCACCGGCAAGTTGCTGCGCCGAGCCGCCAAGGGCCGTTGCGATACCGCCGATCTGTTCCTGCAGCCGATCGGCGAGCCGCAGCCTGAGCGCCGCCGCCTCACGCTGCTGTCCCGCCTGCGCATCGAGCAACGCCTGCCGCGCCGTCTCCTGCGCCGCGCGGGCCGTAGCCGCTGCTTCCTCCCTTTCGCTGGCGATCCGGGACGATCGTTGCATCATAATACACAGCCAGATCAGCCCCGCCGCCTCCGCGATCAGAATAACAGCATGCACCACGACATGCAGCAGCGCGCGATCCGCCGTCGGGAACACCGCGAGCGGCAGCAGCAGGCCAAGCCCGAGATGATGCACCGCCGTCGCCACCGTCGCGGCGAGGATGGCGGGAATATCGAACAACCCTGCGATCAGCGCGAGGCCGGCGAAATACGCCATGTGCATGTCGAGCCGGAACTCGGTCGGAACAACCCAGACGAGCACGGAAATATTGCACACCATCGCGCCCGCCAGCGTCATGCGGGTCACCGCGGCATCGCCGGCGAGGCGCCAGACAGCGAACGAAATTCCCGTGGCGGCGCCACTCAAAATGAGCGCGCCAAGCAAATTCGCACCCGTCAAAGCCGCGCTCGCCCCGATAATCGGCACCAGCGCCGCCAGCGTGGCCAGAATGACCAAAATCATGTGCCGGCGCAGCAACGCGAAATCCATTTTTATCTGTCTTTCATGCAAAGGCGGTTTGTAGATGCAGCAAGAAAGGAAGTATTTCTTTTTTGAAAAAAAGAAACAAAAAACTTTCATCTGTTTCGTGTAGCACCCACTCCTCCTGGTTAAACCCGAATCTTGGAGCAGCAGACAAGAGTTTTTTACTTCTTTTTTTCAAAAACGAAGCCTTTCTTCCTTAGGCAAACATAAATCAGCGCTGAATGCTGGCAACAGCACGGCATGCATTAATCGGGCGCCCTCACGAGGGCGGCCCAGCACCAGGACGGGAATTGTCACGGCGGTGCCAAACGCGATGGGACGAAACCCCGCGGCCACAGCCTCGGCCAGCGCGGCGCGGGGCGCCGTTCCGGGCGCAAACATGGCCGCGACCCGATCCGTTGGCGTGCCCGCCAGCAGCGGCGCGGCAGCACCGGCCGCCAGCAGGCCCAGGAACGGTAGAAAGGTGATGTATGCCATGACATTGCCCAGCCGTGGGCGGGCTTTTACGGCATGGACATCGCCAACTCGCTAACGAACCGCGAGCACCAGGTTCTGCTGCTCCAGCCAGTCCCCGAGCCGCGCATTCACCTCATCAGGAGCGTCCTGCTGCACCCAATGCGAGGCGTTCGGCAGACGGCGCAGCCTGAAATCCGCGACGTAGCGGTCGTAGCCTTCGGTGAGTTCCACCCCGAGGGCGATATCCTGCTCGCCCCAGATCATGAGCGTCGGCGTTGCGATGCGCGGCGTCGGCACCGATCGCCCCAGCAGAGCGAAATTGGCGCGGTAATAATTGATCATGGACCTGAGCGCGCCCGGCCTAACGGCATTGCCGCGATAGTGACTCAGAACATCCTCGGGAAAGCGCGATTTATTCACCGCGCTGCCGACAAACATCTCGCCAATGCCACGGGCGTGATTGGCACCCAGGATCATTTCCGGCAGCACCGGAAGCTGGAAGAAAAACACATACCAACTCCGGCGCAGTTGCGCCAGGCTGTGTCGCAGCACCGCGCGCATCACTGCCGGATGCGGCACGTTCATGATCACCAGCCCATCGAGCGGCCGCGCCTGCGCGATCGCGAATTGCCAGGCGATCACCGCCCCCCAATCATGCGCCACCAGCAGCCGCCGCCGCGCACCGAACGCATCGAACAACGCGGCTGCATCCGCAACCAGATGGGGCAGAGCATACGCGGCCCGCCCAGTCGGGCGGGTCGTTTCGCCATAGCCGCGCAAATCCGGCGCAATGGCGTGCCAGCCTTGCGCCGCCAGGAACGGAAGCTGATAGCGCCAGGAAAACCGGCTTTCCGGAAACCCGTGCAGGCAGAGCGCGATATCCGGCCCTTCGCCCGCTTCGTCATAGGCGAATTCGATGCCATTGGCCTGGATACGCGCCGGCGCGGTCATTTTTCCGCGGCGTAGGGATTTTTCGTGCCGCGCGGATAAAGCCGGATCGGCGTGCCCGGCAATTCGAATTTTTCCCGCAGGCTGTTCACCAAATACCGCTCATACTCCTCGGGCATCTGTTCCGCGCGCGTGCCGAACACCAGGAAGGTCGGCGGCCGCGCCTTCGCCTGCGTCACATAGCGGAGTTTCAGCCGCCTGCCCTCCACCATCGGCGGCGGATGTTTTTCCAGCGCCACCTCGAACCAGCGATTCAGTTCGCCGGTGGGCACGCGCGTATTCCAGGTCAGATGCGCGCGCCGCACCGCCGGCAGGAATTTCTCCGCCCCGGCCCCCGTCAGCGCCGAAAGTGTCACCACCGGTATGCCGCGCATTTGGTGCAACGAGGTCTCCAGCCGGTCCGAAATCGCCTGCCGCGTTTTCTGCCGGTCCTCCACCGCATCCCATTTGTTCAGAACCAGCACGCACGCCCTGCCCTCGCGCTCGATCAGCCGCGCGATTTGCAG
>DATJOH010000082.1:0-8718 GCA_035507235.1 Acetobacteraceae bacterium | reverse complement strand
GCTTGCGCGCCATTCTGAGGCCTGTCACGATCTTGTGATCGGGTGATGCGAGCGCTCGATTGGTCATGGAGGTCGGCATGGCGAGGCGGATCGGGGTCACCACGGATGCTTCCTGGTCCGCCTCCCATGTGGAGTCTGCGCCATGAGCGACCTGCAATCGGTACTTGGCGCGTTCTCCGGCCAGGGTATGGACGTGCACGCCCTGCTGAACGCGGCGACGGTGATCGGCCTGCCCTGGTGCGTGCTGACCCTCATTGGCGGCGGCACGATTTTCCGCTTCCTGTTCGGGCGGCACTGAGGGCGAAACGGAACATCCTTCTTTTTCGGAAGCGAAGCCTGCCCTCTCTTCCTTTCACCTCACCCGTCGTTGCGAATCCCGGCAATCGCGTACCGCGAGTTCGAGCAACCGCCCTTCCGCCCGCAGCAGGTTGCCGACATGGATGGCCGGGTCTTCTATCGGCATGACCGCGAAATGCGCGTCGGTTGCCACGGTCACCAGGCGCTCGATGCCGGTGATCAGGACGGTTGCCATATTGGAAATCGGCGTGCGCCGCTTTGTGATATCGCCGTCCATCTGACTGACCAGCATCAGAATAAGCGGCTGCGACATATCGATGCGATGCTTGCGCATGCGCGGATCGTTCGCGTCCGCCAGGCTGTTGCGCAAATGCAGGATGCGTGCGTGGCGCTGCCAGAATGCATGATACGCTTGCACAAAGGCCACGCACTGCGCGCCGAGATTTTCGTCCGGCCAGCGCGCCCGCAGGTGCGCGATGTAGGATTCCTCCGCCGAGGCAATGATCGGCTCGAGCGCCGCCAGCAGCAATTCGGTCAGATCGCTGAAATAGAGATAGAGCGTCGTCATGCCGAGCGACGCCTCGCGGGCGACAGCGCTGAGCGAAATCGCGGTATCCGCCGGTTCCGCCAGCAGCCGCGCGGTCGCCGCGAGGATCCGCTCGCGCGTGTCGCGGCCCTTTCGGCCAAGCCGCTGGCCCAGCAAATTGTGGCTGAGCGAGGACTGATCAGCCGCGGCAGCGGCATTCACCATCGTTCGATTACCCTTATCCCCTAGGCACCGATGCCAATCGCTTTTGTTTCGAGAAATTCCTCGATGCCTTCACGGCCCCATTCGCGGCCGACACCGCTGCTCTTGTAGCCGCCGAACGGCAGGTCCGGCGCAATCGACATGCCGCCATTGACGCTGAGCGCGCCGGCGCGAATACGCCGCGCCACCCGCAAGGCGCGCGCCTTGTCACCGCCGATCACGCCGCCGCCGAGGCCATATTCGCTGTCATTGGCAATCCGGATCGCGTCCTCGTCGTCCTCGTAGGGAATCACGACAAGCACCGGCCCGAAGATCTCCTCACGCGCAATGCGCATGTCGTTGCGCACATCGACAAAGCAGGTCGGCTCGATGAAAAACCCGCTGCCCTTGTCCGGCCGCGCCTTTCCGCCGGCGAGCAGGCGGGCCCCTTCCTGCTTGCCGATTTCGATGTAATTGAGCACGCGCTCCATCTGCCGCTTGGAAATGACCGGGCCCATGAGCTGGGTCGGGTCGTTCGGGTCGCCCCATTTCGAATCGTAGGCGGCGTAGGCCATTTCCAGCACCTTGAGCGCCTCTGCGTAGCGGCTCCGCGGCACCAGCATGCGCGTCGGTATCGCGCAGCCCTGGCCGGCATGGAAAATCACGATGCCGCGTGCGACAGATGTGGCGAAATCCGGCGCATCGTCCAGAATGAGATTGACCGATTTGCCGCCGAGTTCAAGAAACACGCGCTTCAGTGTAGGCGCGCCCTTCTCCATGATCCGCTTGCCGATCGCCGTCGAACCCGTAAAGGTAATCAGATCGACGCGCGGATCGGTGGTCAGCATTTCGCCCGCCATCGCCGGATCGCGCGACGTCACGACATTGAAAACACCAGGCGGAAACCCGACTTCCGCCGCGAACTCGCCCATGATGGCGCCGGCGAGCGGCGTATCCGGCGCCGGTTTCAAAATCACCGTGCAGCCTGCAAGCAATGCCGCAAAGACCTTGCCTACATTCACGTAGAATGGAACGTTCCACGGCGTAATGGCTCCGGCCACGCCCACCGGCTCATGCACGACAATCCGATTTGTCTTGACGCCATAGGCCTCGGCGCTGCCGCGCTCTTCCTCCCACACGATTTGCGGGAAAACCGCGATCAACCCGTCCGCGCCGGCCAGCGCCCCATCCACCTGCGCGCCGAACGCGGCGCCGATCGCTGATCCCGCCTCGTGGCGGGCGATATCGACCAGCTTCTGCCGGTTCGCCCGCATGGCATCGCGCAGCTTCGTCACCAGCGAGAGTCGCAGCGCGGAATTGGTGGACCAGTCGGTCGTGTCGAAAGCGCGGCGGGCAGCCACGATCGCCGCCTCGACATCGGCGGCGGAAGCGTCCGCGGCGATGCCGACCACTTCGCCGGTCCAAGGACCGATCTTTTCGTACGTCGCGCCGCCTTCCGCCTTGCGTACCACGCCGTCGATGTAGAGTTTCGCTTCCGGAAGCAGCATCAGATCGTCATCCTTTTGCCGGCGCTTCGCGCGTCGGTCCATTCAGAAAAAGAAAGTGTTCTTTTTTGAAAAAAAGAACCAAAAAACTTTTATCTGTTTCGGATGCCGCGGGTGGCTCCCTCGTAGACAAATGCGGTCGAGCAAAAGACAAAAGTTTTTTGGTTCTTTTTTTCAAAAAAGAACTCCTTCTTTTGCACTCTCAACATTCCCCGCATGCGCCGCATGCTTCGCCGCGACATACCCCCACGTGAAGGACGGCCCCACGCTGGCGCCCGCACCCGGGCTGGTGCGGCCCATGACCGAAGCCGTTGACGTCCCGGTCGCGTAGAGGCCTTCGATTGCCGTGCCGTCCGCGCGCAGCACGCGCGCATGTTCATCGGTCACAATGCCGCCATAGGTGCTCACGTCACCGGGAAACACCTGTATGGCGAAGAACGGCGCCTTCTCCAGCGTACCGAGTGTGGGCGACGGTTTGTGCTCCGCGTCGCCGAGCCATTGCCGGTACGCGCCCTCGTCGCGGTGAAAATCCTCGTCGCGGCCGACACGCGCGAAATTGTTGAAGCGCGCCACCGTCGCCGCGAGTTTCGCCGGGTCCAATCCGCAGGCGGTGGCAAGTGCCTCCAGCGTATCGCCGCGGCGCAGAAACCCCGAGTCCTCCCAGGAAGCGGGCTTTTTCGCGCCCGGCATCGACCCTGCCAGCATGTAGCGGCTGATAAACTGGCTATCGACCACCATCCAACTCGGCACCGCCGGCACGGTTTTGTTCCGCTCCATCATGGCGGCGCAAAAATCCATGTAGGAGCCGGCTTCGGCGACATACCGAACGGCGGATTGATCGACGACAAGCGCGTGCGGCTTGGACATATCGGCCTGCAATCCGGCCTTGGGCCAGACTTTCCCCGGCACCATGGCCATTTGCGAACACACGCGCATGTCCGTTTGCGCGAGCGCCGCGCCCAGCCGTTCCGCTTCCTCGATCATTTCGCCGGTGTCGCCCGCACCGGCGCTGGTCCATTCCGTCGAAACACCCGGAATGAACCGGTCGAGCATCGCCTGGTTGCGGGCAAACCCGCCGGCATTGATGAGCACGCCGAGACGCGCGCCGATACGCCATTCAGCCCCATCTTTTTGCACCAGCACGCCGGCCGCCCGATCCTGCGCCAGCAGGATCTGTTCCACTTTCATATTCACGCGGATATCCGCGCCGGCCTGCAACGCCGCCTGCAACATGCGTCCCTGCAACGCGGTGCCGCCACCGACCAACTGCTTGCCACGTAGCTTGCCGGCCAACCCGCGCGCCAGGACGCGCGCCAGGATTCGGCGGCTGGTCCAGGAACGGCGGAGTTGCGGCAGCGCCATCGCCTCGTCCAGATAGGCGGGCAGGGGCATGATCCCCGGCGGCAGTTTGGCCTGCCAGTCGCCGAGTTGCTTGATGTCGAACAGTTCGGCCACCACCGTGCGGCCGGGCACGGAGGCACCGGGCGCCGCATCGTAATAATCGGGCCAGGATTTCATGCGCCGAAACGGGATGCCCTGAGCGATCAGGAAATCCAGCATTTTCGGCGCTTCCTCGACATAGGCGAGCCGCCGTGCCCGCGTGGCGCCAGGCGCGTCGCGCGCCTCGCCCGCGATTGCGTCGAGATAGGCGATGGCCCGCTCGTGGCTATCCGCCACGCCGTCCTTCGCCATAAAGCGATTATTGGGAATCCACATCACGCCGCCGGATTGCGCGGTGGTGCCGCCGACCACGCCGGCCTTTTCCAGGATAACGACACTCTTGCCGAGTGATCGCAGCAGCAGCGCCGCGCACATCGAGCCGCCGCCGCTGCCCACCACCACGAAATCGAAAGTCTCGTTCATGCCTGTCCCATGTCGCGGCGGCGCGCCGGCGAAAGCTGAGGTTCGCGCCGCCCCCGTTCAACGGCCCCGGCCGAGGACTCCGTCCAGGCGATCATGGGGCGGATTTGCGGGCGTGCAGCGAAATGCTGGAGGCGTGGACGTCCGCCGGCAGGTCGATCAGCGCCCGGAAAACATTCGTCACCGCTTCGTACTGCGAAATCGGCCGTTCCAGCAGGTTCAGCCCGGCCGCCATGGCGGCCTGGGCAAACCGCATCTGCGCCGCCGGATCGGCATCCCAGACCTTGCCCGGCTCCATCATCTGGCCGGCGCGCACCAGGGTGACGCGTATGCCGGCCGGTTCCAGCTCCTGGTGCATAGAGTGCGTGAAGTGCTCCACCGCCGCCTTGCTCGCCTGATAAAGCGACAAATGCGGGAAATTGATCGCCACGGATTCGCTGCTCAAATTGAGGATGTGGCCGCCCGGCCCCAGCAGCTTCAGCGCCGCGCGCGTGCAAAGAATGGTGCCGGTGAGGTTGATGCCGATGGTGTTCAGGATCTGCGCGTCCGTCGCCTCGGCGAGCGTGAAGGGCTGAAACACCGCGGCGTTGTTGATCAGCACATCGATGCGCGGATGGATGGCGGCGATGGCGGCGAACGCCGTGCGCACGGAGTCGGGTGAGGCCACGTCGCAGGCGATCGCGGTCGCGCGCGGTGCGAGCTCGGCCGCGAGCTTCTCCAACTTCGCGAAGGTGCGGCCGAGCAGGACCACGGTTTCCCCATCCGCGGCGAAGCGCCGCGCCAGCGCGCGCCCGAGCCCTGCCCCAGCCCCGGTAATGACGATGATGGCCAATGAAGGTGACTCCGCAGGTGAGGTGGCGCGCGCAATCCAATCGTGAATGGATTGCCCGGCCTCGCCGCCGGCACAAGGCCGGCGCGCATCGGTTGAACGATATGAGAGACGGCGTCGGTCAGCCTACCGCTTATACACCGACAGATCGCCGGCATAGGCGACGCCGCCCGGCCAGAACCGGTCGCCGCTGATCTTGCCGAAATAATGCACGGTGCGGGCAAACGAGCCGGAATCGGAACGCGGCTCCATTGCAATCCCGCTCGGGCTTTTCCCGCCGGCGCGGTCACTGAAATCCTTCACCGTCAAAGCGAGATCGTCCGTCTGCTGGGCGCACAACACAAGCTGATCGCCCGGGCAGTAATGCCGCGGCTCGATCTGGATCGGCGCAAGCTCGCCGCGCTTCATGGCGACGTGGCCCGGCACATTGGTCACCTCGATGCTGTGCACATTGTCGTACCAGGTATGGTACTCCGCCTTCCGGCCCGCCACGTAATTGCCGAGGATGATACTGACGCCGGAGAACGGATGCTCGGGGCGCCAGTTCGGGCTCGGCTTCCAGTCCGAGCGCATGGCGTAGGTGTAGAGCCGCTCGGTTTCATCATCGGCGATCATGCCGGCGTCGCGCGCCTCGGCGATCAGCGGACCGAGTGCGGGAACGTCGATCACCGGATCGGGCAGGTCGAAATCATAGACGGAAAGGAAGCGCCATGGCTGCGGGATGAAGGACATGATCTGTCCCTTCGTCACCTCATAACGGTCGGCGCCGCGAACGCCGCGCAAATGCCTGAGCGCCGCGGCGTGCTCGCCGTCGAACCATGCCGCATACTCAGCTTCCCGTCCGGCCGGGACATTGTGCAAATGGATGGTCGTGTACAGCGCCATCGTTTCCTCTCGCTAACCGCTTATGCGGCCTCCGTTCGGCGTTCGGCCGGTGCGAAGGCAAGCCCGGCAGGCCGGCGCCGCGCCGCCATCGCTCGAGCGATAAGTGCCGGCGCGCCGCCGCGGTCCCGTCACGGTGCGGCGGCAAACGGCGCTAAGCGTCGCGCCGGCCGACAATACGGGGTATGGCACCGCCGGAAAGGCCGGCCAAAGCTGCAAGAGGGATTTTTCGTACATCATGGCAACTGAAATTCTGGTTCCGAAAATCGGCTTTGCCATGTCGGAAGGCGATCTGGCCGAATGGCTGGCAACCGATGGCGCAACCGTTACCGAAGGCCAGCCGCTGTTTCTGCTCGAAGCCGACAAATCGGCCAATGAAGTGGAAGCGCCGGCCACCGGCACGCTGCGTATTCTCAAGCCGGCCGGGGCAACCTATGAAGTCGGGACGATATTGGGCATCATCGAGTGAATCTGTCCGCTGGCGCATTCAGTGTGCAAATTCACGGGTATGCACAGAAGGAAGTAGTTCTTTTTTGAAAAAAAGAACCAAAAAACTTTTTTCTGTTAGGGGCAGCACCTCGCTTACCGTCTTGAACCGTACGCGGGCCGCCAGGAGCAAAAGTTTTTTGCTTCTTTTTTTCAAAAAAGAAGAACTTCCTTGCTCTGCCTGAAACAGCACCGAATAATGGATTTTGACCACGAGAAATTTTCGGCGGGCGCGGCCCTCACCGGATGCCGCGCCGAACACAGGAGTCGGGAACAAAATGCAGCAAACCCATGGCGCGAACCGCATCATGCCGAGCGCGGAAACGCAGCTCGACATGTATCGGCGCATGCTCCGCATCGAACGCAACGACGACGCCACGCGCCGCACCATCAAACTCGGGCGCCTGCAAACGCCGTACTATTCGGCGCGCGGCCAGGAAGTTATTCCCGCCGCGATCTCGGTCAACCTCAATCCCGATGACACGATCTGCACCATTTATCGCGGCATCCATGACATGGTGGCGAAGGGCGTGCCGCTGCGTCCGCTCTGGGCGGAGATCGCCGGCCGCGTTACCGGCACCTGCAAGGGCAAGGGCGGCCCGATGCACATCACCCACCCGCAAAGCGGCGTGATGGTGACAACCGGCATCGTCGGCTCCTCCATGCCGATCGCCAACGGCCTTGCCTGGGCCGCCAAACTCGACGGCAGCCGCCGCGTCTCGATCGCCTATTTCGGCGACGGCGCTTCCAATATCGGCGCCTTCCACGAAAGCCTCAATCTCGCCTCGGTGTGGAAATTGCCGGTGGTGTTTGTCTGCCAGAACAATCTGTTCGCCGAGCATACACGCTTCGAAAAGGGCACCGCCGTCGATCACATCGCCAGGCGCGCCGGGTCCTACAGCATGCCGGGCATCACCGTGGACGGCAACGATCCGTTCGAAATGTATGCCGTGGCGCGGGAGGCGATCGAACGCGCCCGCAACGGCGAGGGGCCGACCCTGATCGAGGCCGTAACCTTCCGCTTCTTCGGCCATGTGTTCGGCGACGACGACAAATACATGACCAAGGAGGAGAAGGCGGCCGCCATGGCGCGTGACCCGCTGCCCGCCTTCAAGGCGAAGCTCCTGGAAACCGGAATCGCCACTGAACAGGTGCTTGCCGACATGGAGAAGGAAATTACCGCCGAAGTGGAGGACGCGATCGCCTTCGCCATGGCCAGCGAGTTTCCCTCCACGGACGAATTGCGACGGGATGTCTACGAAGCGGAGATTGCCCAATGAGCGGCGCCACCACCAAAATGAACGCGCTGCAGGCGATCAACGCCGCGATCGCCGAAGCCATGGAAAAAGATCCGAAAGTGATCGTGCTCGGCGAGGACGTGGCCGACCCGGAAGGCGGCGGCGTGGTCGGCACCACACGCGGGCTTTCCACCCGCTTCGGCGATGATCGCGTGAAATCCACGCCGATTTCCGAACAGGCCATCATGGGCGCCGCCATCGGCGCGGCGATTGGCGGCTATCGTCCCGTTGCCGAAATCATGCTGATGAATTTCACCACCGTCGCCATGGACATGATCGTCAACCACGCGGCGAAACTGCGCTTCATGTCGGGCGGCCAAACCTCGGTGCCGATCACCATTCACATGCTGACCGGTGCCGGCGCCTCCACCGGCGGCCAGCATGCCGACCATCTGGAAGCCTGGTTTGCGCATACCGCGGGCCTCAAGGTGGTCGCCCCGTCCTGCCCTACCGATTACAAGGGCCTGATGCTCTCCTGCATTGCCGACCCCGACCCGTGCATCTTCATCGAAAGCATGCGCACCCTGTTCGTGCCGGAAGAAGTGCCGAACGACCTGGCGCCCATTCCGCTCGGCAAGGCGAACGTGATCCAGGAAGGCACCGACGTTACCATCATCGCCTATTCCGGCATGGTGATTACCGCCCGCGAAGCCGCCAAGAAACTCACGGAGGATGGCGTGTCGGTCGAGCTGATCGACCTTCGTACCGTTTCGCCGTGGGATCGCGATGCCGTGCTGGCCTCGGTGGAGAAAACCGGCCGCGCCGTGCTGGTGCATGAAGCGGTGCGCAGTTTCGGCATCGGCGCGGAAATCGCCGCGACCATCCAGGAAGAGC
>DATJOH010000081.1:0-3411 GCA_035507235.1 Acetobacteraceae bacterium | reverse complement strand
CACAACCGAAACAATATCGACGGCCCTACGCATGAGACGGAACAAAACAGACAAAAGTCTTTTGCTTCTTTTCTTCAGAAAAGAAGAATCTTCTTTCTTGAAAGAAAAAGCAAAGAACTTTTGCTCTTTTTCCATGCTAATCTTGAAAGACTACGGTTTTTCGGCCGTTTAATATCACACGGTCGTTCAGATGGTAGCGGACGGCGCGGGCTAATACGCGACGTTCGATGTCGCGGCCTTTGCGCACCAAATCGTCGGGGCGGTCGGCGTGGGAAATTCGCTCCACGTCCTGTTCTATGATCGGGCCTTCGTCGAGTTCGGTCGTTACGTAGTGCGCGGTGGCGCCGATCAGCTTCACGCCGCGGGCGTGCGCCTGGTGATAGGGCTTGGCGCCCTTGAAACCGGGCAGGAAGGAATGGTGAATGTTGATGCATCTTCCGTGCAACTTGGCGACCAGGCCATCGGACAGCACCTGCATATAGCGGGCAAGCACCACGAGTTCCGCTTCGCTTTCGCGTATCAGCCGCCAGAGTTCGGTTTCCTGCTCCAGCTTGGTGCCGGGGCTCACCGGCAGATAGTGAAACGGAATATCGTCGATATCGGCTTGCCGGTAGGTCTCGCGGCTATGATTGGCGATAATACCGACGGGCGTCATTTTCAGTTCGCCGAGCCGCCAGCGATAGAGCAGATCGACCAGGCAATGATCGAACTTGCTCACCAGCAGCAGCACGCGGCGCAGCCGCGCCCGATCGTTCAATTGCCAGTTCATTGCGAATTTTGTCGCGATATCGGCGAAATCGCCGCGCACCGCCGCCGCCGCGGCGGAGGCCGCGAAGACGACGCGCATGAAGAAGCGGCTGCTGTCCAGATCGTCGAATTGCTGCGCCTCGCGTATGTCGCCGCCATAGGTCAGCAGGTGGTTTGCCACCGCGGCAACGATGCCGGGTCGGTTGGGGCAGGCGAGGGTGAGCACGAATTCGGCCTGGTCGGTCACGGCGGTTCCCTGTGTCGCGCGCGGCGCACGGGTGCGGAAAGCCTGAAACGTGTCAAGTTGGCCCCGCTAGCACGCAGCCTTGACCGGGCTCAGGGCTTCATTAATCAATTAAACAAAGACGGAGAACGCCCGCCATGAGCACCGACGACATCCAGGTCACCCGCGCGAACGCGTTGACCCATATCCGCCTGAACCGGCCGGCCAAGCGCAATGCGCTGACGGTCGCGATGTATGCCGCCATGGCGGACGCGCTCGTCGCCGCTGAGACCGACGGCACGGTGGTGGTTCTGTTTTCCGGCGCCGGCGCCGGCTTCTGCGCCGGCAACGACTTGCTGGACTTCATGAATAACCGGCCGGAAGGGGAGGAAGCACCTGTGCATCGCTTCCTGCGCGCCCTCGCCACCAGCAGCCGCATCCTGATCGCGGCCGTGCATGGCAACGCCGTCGGCGTCGGCACCACCATGTTGCTGCATTGCGACTTCGTGCTGGCCGACCCGGACGCGGTGCTGGTGATGCCGTTCACCGACCTCGCCATTGTGCCGGAGGCAGCGAGCTCGCTGCTGGTGCCGAGGATGCTGGGGCAGCGGCGTGCCGCGGAGTTGCTGATTCTGGGCGAGAAGATGAACGCCGCCGACGCGAAGGCGTTTGGCTTCGTGAACCGCGTGGTGGCGGCCGGCCAGGCGCTGGGGGAGGCGGAGGCGCTAGCGGCGCGCATACTGGCGAAACCGCGTCGCGCCGTGCTGGAGACCAAGCGGCTGATGAAATTGCCGGAAACTGATTTGCTTGGCCGCATGCAGGAGGAGGGGGCGTCCTTCACGGAAGGGCTGGCGTCGCCGGAATTCACCGCGGTTGCAGAGAAATTCTTCGCCGCGCGCGGCAAGGCGGCCTGACCGATGGCGTTGCCTACCGCGATCGCCCGCCGGCTGCGTTTGCCCGTCATCGGCGCGCCGCTATTCATTGTCTCCAATCCGGATCTGGTGCTGGCGCAGTGCATGGCTGGCATCATCGGGGCTTTCCCGGCGCTGAACGCCCGACCGCCAGAATTACTTGAGCAATGGCTGCAGCGCATTACCGAAACGCTTGCCGCCCACGACGCGGCGCATCCGGAGGCGCCGAGCGCACCCTTCGCGGTCAATCAGATCGTGCACAAGACGAACGATCGGCTCACGCATGATCTCGAGCTCTGTGTGCAATACAAGGTACCGATTGTCATTACCTCGCTTGGCGCGCGGCAGGATGTGAACGATGCGGTGCATGCTTATGGCGGAATCGTACTGCACGACATCATCGACATTACGTTCGCGAAGAAGGCGCTGGACAAGGGCGCGGATGGATTGATTGCCGTCGCGGCCGGTGCCGGCGGCCATGCCGGCACACTCTCGCCGTTCGCCCTGGTGGCGGAGATACGCGCGTTTTTTGATGGCCCGCTGGCGCTTTCGGGCGCTATCGCTACCGGCGACGGCATTCTGGCTGCCGAAGCAGCGGGCGCCGACGTCGCCTATATCGGCTCCGCTTTCATTGCAACTTCGGAAGCGAATGCCGCGCCAGCCTACAAGCAGTCCATTGCGGATTCGGCAGCTTCCGACATCGTCTACACCAATTTGTTCACCGGCGTGCACGGCAATTATTTGCGTAGCTCGATCCTCGCCGCAGGCCTCGATCCGGCGAATTTGCCAGTATCAGACGCGACGAAAATGAATTTCGGCGGCGGCGCGACCAAGGCGTGGCGGGATATTTGGGGGGCAGGGCAGGGGGTTGGCAGCGTAGCGAATGTGGTACCGGCCGCGGCGCGCATTGCACAATGGAAGGCGGAGTACGCGGCCGCTCGTAAGCGATTAAATCTGCTGTCGCCAGTCTATACGGACCCGCACAAAGATTGACGCACGGGAAGAAGCAAGGAAGCTTTTCTTTTTTCAAAAAAGAAACCATCTTCCTCTGGGGCAACGTCTCACGCCCTAGATGGCCAGGCTGGCCTCAGCGATGAATGGCCACAGGATGCGGGCCAGCGCGGCGACCATGCTCACGATCATCAGGGCGCGCATGAAGCCGCCCATCAGTTTGATCGTCACGATCAGGGTCAGGAGCGGTACCAACGCCAGAATCAGCGTTTGATAAGGCCGATCCAGGCCCATGTGCTGCAGCGGCGCGCGCATGTCCGCTTCCGCCGCATCCACCAGCAGGCCGCCGAGATGCCCCACGGACACGATCGTCTTGGCGAAAAGCTGAATGAGGAAACTGATGAGTAACATATCCTGGCCCCATCGACGTCACGCAGTCCCCCCGGACCCCGGCATCCTGCGTCTCAATCTAGCTACATCCGGTTAATCAATTTTGAGTTATTTTCACGTGTCGCGTCAAGCATTTATTTTGAGACGACGTGCCGCGTGAAATAATATCGGTGAGCGTTGTGCATCGAT
>DATJOH010000080.1:0-2174 GCA_035507235.1 Acetobacteraceae bacterium | reverse complement strand
GGCGCTGCTGGCGGCGGCCGATATGCTGGTTTGTCCGTCGCGCATCGAGCCGCTGGGCAACCAGGTGCTGGAGGCGTTTTCCGCCGGCACGCCGGTGGTGGCGGCGATGGCCGATGGGCCGAGTTGGTTGCTGAACCAGGGCGCCCGCGGCATCCTGGTGCCGGTGGACAGCGCCATCGCGCTGGCGGCCGGAATGGAGGGGATGCTGGAGAACCGATCCATGGCCGCATCGTTCGCCGCCGCGGGGCGTGCGTGTTACGAACGGCAATTCACATCTGGGGCCGTGGTGCCGCAATGGCGGGAATTCTGTGCAAGCGTTGCGGGGGACCAGATGGTCGTCAATCGCCAGTCCTCGGTCGTCAGAATAGCAGATGAAGTTCTGACGACTGACAGCTGACGACTGACAATGTGCGGTATTGCGGGCCTGGCGTGGAACGATACGGCGTCGCCGCCGCGTGAGGCGTTGGTGGTGATGCTCGGTGCGCTGGCGCATCGTGGGCCGGACGGCGCGGGCACGTATGAGCGCGCGGGCGTCGCATTCGGGCATCGCCGGCTGGCGGTGATCGATCCGGCGGGGGGCGCGCAACCGTTGCGCCTGGGCAATGCGGCACTGGCGGCGAACGCGGAGATCTACAATTATCGCGAGCTGCGCGGATTTCTGCCGGATGCGGCATTTGGCGGCGGCAGCGATTGCGAGCCGGCGCTGCATCTGTTCGCCCGCCACGGTGCGGCATTCGTGAAGCGGCTGCGCGGCATGTATGCGCTGGCGGCGCATGACGCGGCGTCCGGCATACTGCTGCTGAGTCGTGATCCTTTCGGTATCAAGCCGTTGTATGTGGCAGTGGCGCCGTGGGGGTTGGCGTTCGCCTCCGAGCCGCAGGCACTGCTGTCGGCGGGGCTGGCGCGGCGGCGGGTGCGGCCGGAGGCGCGGGCCGCGCTGCTGCAGATGCAATTCTCCTGCGGCAAGAACACGATCTTTCCGGATATCGAGCGCGTGCTGCCGGGCGAGACGTTGCAGGTGGAAAAAGGCGTGGTGTCCGGGCGCAGCTATCTGCAGCCGCTGCCGCCGGGATGGCCGGAACCGCTGCGCGAGGCACCGGCGCTGGAGGCTCTGGATCGGGCGCTGACGGAATCGGTGGCGCTGCATTTGCGGGCGGATGTGCCGGTGGGCCTGCTGCTTTCGGGCGGAATCGACAGCAGCGCAATTTTGGCGGCGGCCTCGCGCGTTGGCGAGGTGACGGCATTCACTGCGGGCTTCGATGCGCCGGGCGTTGCGGATGAGCGGCCGGCGGCGGCGCGGGCGGCGGCTTGCGTGGGCGCGCGACACGAGACCATTACGGTGACCGCGGCGGATTTCTGGCAGCATCTGCCGCAGATCGTTGCGTGCATGGATGATCCGGCGGCGGATTATGCGGCCGTGCCGCTGTGGTTTCTGGGCCGCCATGCCGCCGGCGGCGGACTGAAAGTGCTGCTCTCCGGCGAGGGCGGCGATGAGATATTTGCCGGTTACGGACGATATCGCCGTGCCATACGGCCGTGGTGGCAAGGCGGGCGGCGCATGCGCGGGCGCGGGATGTTCGCGCGGGGTGTATTGCGTGAGGCCAACGGATGGCGCGACGGGTGGGCGGCGGCGGAAGATGATGCGGCGCGGCCGTATCGCACGCGGCTGCAGGCGGCGCAGGCGGCGGACATTGCTGAATGGCTGCCAAACGATTTGCTGACGAAGCTCGATCGATGCCTGATGGCGCATGGCGTGGAGGGACGCACGCCGCTGCTGGATCCGGCTATCGCGGCGGCCGGCTACCGGCTGCCGGATGCACTGAAATTGCGCGGCGGCCGCGGCAAATATCTGCTCCGCACCTGGCTGGCCAAGAATTTGCCGGCGGCGGCGACGGAGGCGCCAAAACAGGGATTTACCGTGCCGATCGGCGCCTGGCTGGCCGGGCGGGCGGAGCAGCTTGCGCCGTTGGTGGCGGCACATCCGGCAATCGCGGAGATTGCGTATCCGGAACGCGTAAGGGCGCTGTTCGCATCGGGCCGGCATGCGCAGGCGGCCTGGACGCTGCTGTTCTATGCACTTTGGTTTCAAGCGCATATCGTGGGGGCCAAAGCGGATGGCGACGTCTTAGAGGTGTTAGACAACAAATAAAAGGAGAGTGTTTCTTCTTCTTTGC
>DATJOH010000079.1:0-4537 GCA_035507235.1 Acetobacteraceae bacterium | reverse complement strand
TTGCTTCCTCCCTATCACCCGAAGGCGCGCGGCCAATGCCGTGCAGGACAGCATGGATATTGAATTGATCCGCGGCATGGCGCTGGAGCCGATCGAACAGGCCTATGATAAGCGGGACACCATCCTTTACGCCTTGGGCCTCGGCTACGGCGCCGATCCCCTCGATGAGCACGAACTGCCATTCGTCTATGAGGGCGCGCTGCGCAGCAATCCTTCTTACGTAAATCTGCTTTGCCACCCCGGCTTCTGGGCGCAGAATCCGAAATATCGTATCGACTGGGTGAAAATCCTGCACGCCGAACAGGACTTCACCCTCCATGCGCCGCTGCCGGCCACCGGGACAATGCGCGGCCGCTTTCGCGTGGCCGGTATCGAGGATAAGGGCGAGGGCCGCGGCGCGCTGCTGCACCAGGAAAAAACCATCGAGGATGCAGAATCGGGCACAAAAATCGCCACTGTGCGGTCCACGCTGTTCCTGCGCGGGAACGGCGGGGAAGGGGGGTTCGGGGATAAGATGCCGGCCGCCGCCCCGTTGCCGGATCGCGCGCCAGACCGCGTGGTCGAACTCGCCACGTTGCCGCGGCAAGCCCTGATTTATCGCCTGAGCGGCGACTGGAACCCACTGCACGCGGACCCGGCGATCGCGCGCAAGGCCGGATTTTCCATGCCGATCCTGCATGGTTTATGCAGCAACGGCATGGCCTGCCGCGCCATCCTGGCCAGCTATTGCAATCACGACCCGGCACGGCTCCGGCAAATGTTCGTGCGATTCAGCAAGCCGGTGTTTCCCGGCGAAATCATTCGCTATGAGTTTTTTGAATCGGATCATGGGCTTCAGTTTCGGGCCGTTGCCGCAGGCCGCAACGAAATTGTGCTGGATAGGTGCTCGGCGTTCATGACGTAAGGTGGCCGGGGAGGGCTCATGGACGAAAGAGAAAAGTGTTCTTTTTTGAAAAAAAGAACCAAAAAACTTTTCTCTGTTTGGAGTTATACCTGATTCCATCACTTGGATTTGAGTCTACGAGCAATAGATAAAAGTTTTTTGATTCTTTTTTTCAAAAAAGAACATCCTTCCTTACTTCCTATCCGGGTCACCACCAAACGATACGACCGTCAGCCCGCCGTCGCTGAAAAGTTCGCTCGCGGTCATATAGCTGGAGTCATCGGAGGCCAGAAAAACGACCAATTTTCCGAGCTCTTCCGGGCGACCCATGCGCCCCATCGGGATGGCCGATATCAGGGCCCGCACCTGTGGAATGTCCACGGCGCGCATTGCGCCGCCGCCCGTGAGCATATCGGTCTCGTGCGGACCGGGATGAATCGAATTGACGCGGATATTGTAGCCGCGTTGCGCGCAATGCACCGCCGTTGTCTTGGTGAGATTGGCGAGGGCCGATTTGGTGGCGCCATAGAGTGACGTGAGCGGCAGAACCATGTGCGTGGAATTCGAGGCGATATTCACGATGCTGCCGCCGCCGCTCTGTCGCATGGCAGGAATTGCCGCCTTCATGCCAAGGAAGGCACCATAAAGATTGATGTCCATGATGGCACGAAACTGCTCCAGCGTCGCCGTTTCGATATCGACGGACATGGTAATGCCGGCATTGTTCACCAGGCAATCGAGCCTGCCGTGGCGCTGCATCGCGCCATCCACCACATCGCGCCAGGCTAGGGCGTCGCGCACGTCGAGGTGACGGTATTCCGCGCGGCGTCCCGCCGCGTTCAACGCTGCGGCACGGGCTTTGCCCGGTGCATCGAGGATATCGGCGGCGATAACAATCGCGCCTTCCTGTGCGAGCGCGTCCACCGCAGCGCCGCCCAATCCGCGCGCGCCGCCGCTGACGATCGCGACCTTTCCGTCCAGACGCGCCATTTCCGTGAGGGCTCCCTCCGCCATACACCGCCGCGTGGTCTTGTTTCAGTGCGTATGCCGGTGCAGTATGCTAGCGAACTTTCCCGTTGCGTCAAGCGGCTGGACAACAAGAAACCCTGGCGAGGAACGGCATGCTGCTTCCTGCGGACAAGATTCTCGATGCGCTGATCGCCGAATTCGATCGGCTGGCGCCGCTGCTGGCGGACGCGGATAATGAAGCCTCCACCGCCTTCGCCATTGGGCATGCGCTGCGCCTGCTGCGCGCGCGTGAAGAAGGTGGCGCGCAAGCTGTGCGCGCGCAGTTCACGCGGCTCGATGGTGCGCTCGCCCGCGTCGGCACGGCGCTGCAAGGTCCCGCGGCGCTGGCCGCGTGGGATGACGTGCGCGCGCGTGCCGCGGCCGAGGGGAATCTGACCGAGCTCGAAGCGCTGTGGCGGGAAGGCCTGGTGGCAGCCGAGCACGTGATGGTTGCCGCCAACCGCACTGCAGTGCCGACCGGTATCCGTGCGGAGCTCACAGGCATTCTGGCGATCTGGGAAGCTGATGATCTTTCGAACCAATCGGCGGCCGCTACGCCGTCGGGCCATGCGGCATCGCTCCAGAACGCGCCGACACTGGAATTGCTGACCCTCTATTTGCGCGACCGCTTTGCGGATGAATCTCTGACCGTGACGCGCGTGCAGCCGCTGGCCGGCGGCTTCGGCAAGCAGACGACGATTTTCGATGTCGAGGGACGCGCCCTTTCCGGCAGCTTCGTCATGCGGCGCGATCTGGCGAACGAGCCGACGATCGCCAATGACTGCCACAGCATTCCGCCCGAATACGCGGTTATCCGCGCCGTGCGTGCGCGCGGCTTCAAGGCGCCGGACGCCCTGTGGATGGATACCGAGCACACGCTGCTGCCGGGCGGAAATTTCTTCGTCATGCGCAAGGCGCCGGGCCAGATCGGCGGCAATTTCTTCGGCGCCCGCATGAAGGTACCCGAAAGCCTGGCCGATACGCTCGCCCGTGAAATGGCCGCCTTGCACGCGTTGCCGCCCCTGACCGAACTCGGTGCGGTAACGGATTCGATCCGGCCCGAATTATGGTCCCTGGACCGTGCTGCTTGCACCGAGCGCTATATTCGCGACTGGTATGCGTATTTCCTGAGCGAATCCCACCTGCCTTCCCCGGCGATCGCTTCATTGTATGGCTGGATGCTGGACCATATACCGCGCCGTAGCGGGCGGCCGAGTCTGCTGCATGGCGACATCGGATTTCACAATTTCCTGTTCGAGCACGGTGAAATGACGGCGCTGCTTGATTGGGAGTTTTGCCATATCGGCGACCCGGCGGAAGAGCTTGGGTATGTGAAAGTGACCGCCGGCGCCGTGCTGGACTGGAATCTGTTCATGCGGCGTTATGTCGCCGCGGGCGGCGACCCGGTCGACGACCGCACACTGAACTTCTTCCAGGCATGGGCCTATCTGCGCAATGCGTGCGCGGCGAATATTCTTGCCTCCCGCTTCATGAGCGGCGATGTGACGGACCCCAAGGCGACCATCCTGCCCCATCATCACATCAATCATTTCATTGCCGGTGCCGAAGCCGTAATCGCGGCTGCCGCCTAGCGTCAAACAGCGACGGGGGGTCTGGGGGGGATGGCACATCTCCCCCAGCCTTCCTTGCCTTACGATATCCCCCGGAGGACCCTATGCCATGGAGCAATTGCTCATCGTTCTCTCAAACAGCGCCGAGGGTCGCGATGATGAATTCAACGAATGGTACAGTTGGGTTCACGTGCGCGACGTCATGCGCCTTAGTCCGGGCGCCATTGCCGCCCAACGTTTTGCGCTGACGCCTGAACAATTGCCGGGCGCGCCGCCCGGGCACCGTTATCTGGCGATTTACGAGGCGGATGCGCATGCCGGGTTTTCCACCGGCCATGCCGACGTGTTCACGGAAATCATGCCGATTAGCGAAACTTTCCGCTTCGACGATTTCCGCGATGCCTATTACCGCCCGATCGCGGCGATTGACTGGCAGACCGACCGGACCGGCGCGAGCGATGCCATCGTGGAACGCCTGCCGGCGCAGCCGGACGACGCATTTGCCCGCTGGTACGCGGCCCAACGCTTTCCGGCGCTCATGCGGCTGCCGGGCGTGACGGAAGGCGTCTTTTCCGAGGCCGCGGCAGAGCAGATGCTGCCGGTGCCAGAGGATGCCGCTTACATGGCCGTCTACCGGACCACGGACCGGCACGCGACGCTGTGCGCCTGGGCCGCCCTGGAACGCGAGGCGCCGCCTCCCTGGGAAGCGGACCGTGCCTGGCGCGGCTGCTATGCGCCTGTGATGGGCCGCCTTACCGCGGCGGCCGCGCGCCACCCGAGCGAGGCTGAGGCGGCGCGCGCCGGGCGGGCCCGCGCCGCTCTCGGCAGGCGCGTCTATAGGGGATTTCCGGCAGGCGTTGCCGATAATTTCGTGCGGCCAGGCTAACGCGGCGAAACCGATCCGGCACGCATTCCCGCGCGTAACGGCCGGCGCGGCACAAGTTCGCTGGCGGATCGCTTGATATAAGACGATAAGCGTGCATACTACTTCCGGCGCCCGACCGTGCCGCGACGCAAGGCGGACGCCCGCATAATCGGAGGCAGCGTTGCAGATTCGGCTTACCCCGGAGCAGGA
>DATJOH010000078.1:0-2491 GCA_035507235.1 Acetobacteraceae bacterium | reverse complement strand
GCTGCCCGTCGTGTCAGGCTGAAGCACGTATACTGGGGTCGACCCGCCGCCAGCATCGAGGCGACTGCCCAGATCGATTTTGGCGGATGTTTGACCCATCGGGTCAATCGGCGTCGTGCTCTCCGTCTTCAGGAGCGTATTTACTGTATCGGCAAGTTGAGTGGCATAGGCCGCTGTCGCGGCGCCGTACGCCGTGAAGGAAAAATTGATAGCGCCTGAGCCACTACCACCGTGGATCGTTACCCCAGAAGACATAGCACCCGCCCCGAGAAAGTTCAGTTACAAGATACGCTGCGCCGCATCAAATCAACTGCGACCCCCCGCTCCATATCAAAGACCCGTAAGAGGGACAACAAGTAAGTGCGCCACACCGCAGAAAATTTTTATGCACCATAGAGTTAAGGCCGCGTTACGGACCGCCGGCGGGCCTCGATCCTGCCATTTTTCTTATGTCCCGGTTATGCAGCCGGCCGCGCGCGCCGTGGTTTTGCGCCTGCCAGCCGGGTGCTAGGGGAGGCGCATGACATCCATCGCCTCCATGACTGGCTTTGCCCGCGTCACCGGTACCGAGTCGGGTACGGATTGGACGTGGGAATTACGCAGCGTGAACGGTCGCGGCCTCGATCTGCGGCTCAAGCTGCCGTCCGGACTCGATTCGCTCGAGCCACGGCTGCGCGCCATTCTGACGGCGCGCTGTGCGCGCGGCACGGTGCAGGCGACGCTCACGCTGCGCCGCGACGAAGCGAACGTTGTCGCCGTGGACCGGGCGCTGCTCGCGCGCCTGATCGACGAAGCGCGGGCCGCGCTGCCCGACGCGCCACCACCCCGAATCGAAGCCCTGATGGGCTTGCCCGGTGTCATCCGGCGCGAGGCGCAGGAGGAGGCGTGGCAGCAGACATCGCTTATCGCGGCGATTTCCGCAGGCTTCGAAACCGCGTGCGACGCCCTGGTGGCGGCGCGGCAAGCCGAGGGCAGCCGACTCGCCGCGGTGTTGGCCGGACTGCTCGCGCGCATCAGGGATCTGCATGGCGAAGCGCGCGCGGCCGCCGAGCTGCAACCGGAAGCGCAGCAGATGCGCCTCACCGAGTCGCTGCGGCGCCTGTTGGGCGATCAGGCCGGGCTGCCGCCCGAACGGTTGGCCCAGGAGGTGGCGCTGCTGGCGACCCGATCCGATGTCACCGAGGAGCTCGACCGCCTGGCGAGCCATATCGACGCGGCCGGGGGCCTGCTTTCCTTGGGCGAGCCGGTCGGCCGGCAGCTCGATTTCCTGGTGCAGGAGTTCATGCGGGAGGCGAACACGCTCTGCAGCAAATCCGCCAGCAACGATCTGACCTCCGTCGGCCTGGGGCTGAAGGCGGTTGTCGATCAGCTGCGGGAGCAAGTACAGAATATAGAATAGCCTACCCTACCGCTTCGCTATAGTATAGATGAGTGTCGTTTCTTACCTTATATATATGGTCGGAGCCTCGCAGCACGGATGAGCCCAGAAGCGCCCTCCGCCGCGCGCCGCGGCGTCTGCCTTGTGATCGCCGCGCCGTCCGGGGCGGGCAAGAGCACGATCGCGCGAGCCCTGCTGGCAGCGGAACCAGATCTTTCCGTCTCCGTGAGCGCAACCACGCGCGCGCCGCGGCCGGGTGAGGCGGATGGGATTGCCTATCACTTCATCAGCGCGGCGCGTTTTGACGAATTAATTGAGGCGGGCGCGCTGCTGGAATGGGCCGAGGTGTTCGGCCGCCGCTACGGCACGCCACGGGCGCCGGTCGAGGCCACCCTTGCCTCCGGCCGTGACCTGGTGTTCGACATCGATTGGCAGGGCTGGCGGCAGGTGAAGGCGGCACTTCCGGATGACGCCGTCGGCGTGTTCGTCCTGCCGCCGTCGCTGGCGGCCTTACAAGAGCGACTCATTGCGCGCGCCGGCGACGATCCTGGCGAAATCAGCCGACGCATGGACGGCGCACGCGGCGAGATCGCGCATTGGCATGAATTCGACCACGTCGTGGTGAACGACACGCTGCAAAGCTGCGTCGCGGAAGTGCGCGCCGTGCTGCACGCGGCGCGCAGTGCCACGCATCGCCAGACCGGCATCACGGCGTTTGCTGCGAGCCTTATCCAAGCGCCCTGACGGGCCCGGCTCATCCGATTTCACCGCGTGCCAATCAGGTGGGCGTGCTCACGCGGCGCCCCCAGACGCTGTCGTAAAATCCGGTTCAGCGGGCACCGAGGCAAGCGCCTCCACGGCATGAACCGCCACGACGCGGCGGTAGTCGTTGGCAATGCGGGAGAACGCGAGCAGCAGCCGCGCTTGCAATTTGTCCGGCATCGCAACCGGCCACGCTGCAACTGCGTCGCTGTCTGCGTCACCAATCAGCCAGCCTGCGGGTACTTGCAACACGGATGCAAGTTCGAGCAAGGCAAGGCAGGTGAGGGCATTTCTGCCTGTCTCGTATTTGTTGATTTGCTGGTATGAAACCCCAAGTTGCTCGGCGACCCG
>DATJOH010000077.1:0-11447 GCA_035507235.1 Acetobacteraceae bacterium | reverse complement strand
CCAACAATTTCGTCCGGCGTGAAGAAAAACGCGATCTCCGTCGCCGCATTCTCCGCGCTGTCCGACCCATGCACCGAATTAGCCTCGATATTCTCGGCGAATTCGCGCCGGATCGTGCCGGGATCAGCGTTCGCGGGATTGGTTGCCCCCATGATGCGGCGGTTCGCGGCGACCGCGTCGTCGCCTTCCAGAACCTGCACCACCACCGGGCCGCTGGTCATGAACGCCACCAGCCCGGCAAAAAACGGCCGCTCCTTGTGCACGCCGTAAAATGCCTCCGCCTGCTGCTTGCTGAGCCGGATGCGCCGCTGCGCGACGATGCGCAGGCCGCCGTCCTCAAACTTGGCGTTGATCTTGCCGGTCAAATTCCGGCGCGTCGCGTCCGGTTTGATAATGGAAAGCGTGCGCTCGGTGGCCATGGCGAAGAAATCCCAGTGATGTGGGCGGCGCCATACAGGGCGCGCCCAGGGCGGGCAAGCTTGCCGGGCAAGGCGGCCTACCGTGCCATCTGCGTGCTTGTGGAAGCGGGGCGCCTGTGCTCCCTGCCGCCGCCATGAGAGCCCCGACCGCCCTGCTGCTTGCGGCCTGCCTCGCCGCCTGCGCCCAGCCACCGCCGCCCGCGCCGGCGCCGGTCGCCGCGGCGCCGGCGCCGCAACCGCCGCCCGCGCCCACCGAACGGCTGGATGTGCCGCTGCACGATGACGGCATCACGTGGCAATCGGCCGGCAGCGGCACGCTGCCCGGCGGCGGCGAAGCGCAGGAATATGTCCCGGCCGGCGAAACCATTGCCGACTGGTCGCAAATGGTCACCACGCTCACGCTGCCGGCGGGCCAGGACCCGGCGGCGCGGCTGACGCAAATCCTCAATCATTTGCGCGCGGCCTGCCGATCCTACCGCGTCATTCAATCCACGTCGCAGGACAGCCCGTATCCCAGCAAGAGCCTGCTCGTGCGATGCGACAAGCCGGACGAGGCGGTGTTTGCCGACCCCAACATCCTGCTGCGCCGCCACGAGGCGCTGTGGGCCAAGACCGTGCAGGGTCCCACCCAGGGCTATCTGGTGCTCCGCGCCTGGCACGGCGATGCGATACCGTCCGACAGCGTGCTTCTCTCCCGCGCGGTACGGCGGGAATGGCAGGACTGGCTGGATCAGGTCACGCCGGTGAACGGCGCGTCCTGAACCGGCCATGAGCCTGCTTGCCATCGCCGGCCTCACCGTGCGCATGGGCGGCCGCACGTTGCTGGACCGCGCCGATCTGGCGCTGGCGCCCGGCCAGCGGGTCGGCGTGGTGGGCCGCAACGGCGCCGGCAAATCCACGCTGCTGCGAGTCATCGCCGGCGAACTCGCACCCGACGGGGGCGAAATCCGCCTCGCCGCGCGGGCGCGTCTGGCCTGGGTGAAGCAGGAGACGCCGGCGGGCGGATTGAGCCTGCTGGACACCGTGTTGCAGGGCGATCCCGAAAGGCTCGCGCTGCTCGCCGCGGCGGAGACCGCCGATCCGCATCATCTGGCGGAAATCCACGAGCGGCTGCGCGCCATCGATGCCGCGGGCGCCCCGGCGCGGGCCGCGACCATTCTCGCCGGCCTCGGCTTCAATGCCGCGCAACAGGCGGAGGCGGTGGAGAAATTCTCCGGCGGCTGGCGCATGCGCGTGGCGCTGGCGACGGCGCTGTTCGCCAATCCCGATCTGCTGCTGCTGGACGAGCCGACCAACCATCTCGATCTCGAGGCGACCCTGTGGCTGGAAGGATGGCTGGCGAAGTTTCCAGGCGCCGCCCTGGTGGTTTCGCACGATCGCGGATTGCTGGATCGCGCGGTAGCGGCCATTGCGCATCTGGATCGGCAAAAACTGGGCCTGACGCCGGGCGGATACGATGAATTCGTGCGCATACGCACCGAACAGGCGATGCAGCAGGCGCGCGCCGCCGAGCGCATCGCGGCGCAGCGGGCCCACATGCAGGCCTTTGTCGATCGCTTCCGCGCCAAGGCCACCAAGGCGCGGCAGGCACAGGCGCGGCTGAAGGCGCTGGAAAAACTGCCGGTAATCGATACGGTGGTGGAAGACGCGCCGACGCGTTTTCTCTTCCCCGAGCCGGCACGATTGGCGCCGCCGATCCTGGCGCTGGACCACGTGAATGTCGGCTATGCGGGCGTGCCGGTGCTGAAAAATATTCATCTCAGCATCGACATGGAGGACCGCATCGCGCTGCTCGGCGCGAACGGCAACGGCAAATCCACGCTGGCAAAACTCATGGCGGGGCGACTGGAACCGCTGGCCGGCGAGGTGCGGCGCAGCGGCAAACTGCGCGTCGGCTATTTCGCCCAGCACCAGGCGGAAGAATTGCATCTGGACGAAACCCCGGTGGACCACATGCAGCGCGCCCTGCCACGCGCCACGCCGCCGGTGGTGCGGGCGCACCTGGCGCGCTTCGGCCTCGACGCCGACCGCGCGGATACGAAATGCGCCAGCCTTTCCGGCGGCGAAAAAGCGCGCCTGCTGCTGGCGCTGGCAACCCGCGACGCGCCGCAATTGCTGATCCTGGACGAGCCGACCAATCATCTGGATATCGACGCGCGCGAGGCCCTGGTGCGCGCCCTCGCGGACTTCGCCGGCGCCGTGCTGCTGATCACCCACGATCCGCATTTGGTGGAATTGGTTGCGGACCGGCTATGGCTGGTGGCGGACGGCACGGTGCGCGCCTTCGACGGCGACTTGGACGATTACCGCGCGGTGGTGGCCGAGCGGGCGCGGCCCGCGCGCGTGGAAGCAGCGCCAAGCCGGGCCGACGATCGCCGCGCCCGCGCCGAGGCGCGCGAGGCGCTGGCGCCGTTGCGCAAGCGGGCCAAGGAGGCGGAGGCGCGCATCGCGCGGCTGAATGCAGAGCGCGCGGTGATTGAAACGAAATTGGCCGATCCAGGGATTTACGCGCCAGGCCGCGCGGCTGAGGTGACCGACGCGAACATGCGCATGGCAACGATCGCACGCGAACTGGCGGCGGCAGAGACGGCGTGGCTGGAGGCGGAGGAGGCGTTGGAGTTGGCGAGTACGCAGTAAAAAAGAAGGCTTCTTTTTTGAAAAAAAGAAGCAAAAAACTTTTGTCAGTTTCGGGCAGCATCCGAATCCACCGGTTTGGACTGGCTGCTGGACGCAACTGATAAAAGTCTTTTGCTTCTTTTCTTCAGAAAAGAAGTCTTCTTCCCTGTCCTCTTTTTCGCCCTACCTGAGCAATTATTTTCTTCTCCTAGTACCTCATCAACACCGGCATATCCGCGTTCGCCAGCATATGCTTGGTAACGCCCCCAAGCAGCGGCCCAAACAGCATCGGATGTGCAAACGCGCCCAGCACGACAATATCCGCCTTCAATTCGTGTGCGCGCGACAGCAATGCCTCGCCGAACGCGCGCTGGCCGCCCATGGGCATGATTTCGAACGAGGCCTGCACGCCATGTTCGGCGAAGATCGGCGGCAGTTCCGGTGTCGCTTCCCAGCGTTTCGTGCCGGCAAGCACGTGCGTTTCCGTGGCCCCGGATAGCCAGCGTAGCGCGCCCATGACCGCGTTCAGCGTACGCGAATCGTCCCGCCAGGCGACCAGGACGCGATCGCCGAACATTTCGGTTCCGATGTCCTGTGGCACCACCAGCACCGGCCGGCCCGTATCGAACAAGGCGGCGTACACCGCGCGGCGCTCCGGCTCGGTGGCCGGGGTCGCGGGACGCTGCAGCACGATCAGATCCGCGCGTTCGCCCCATTCATCGACCAATTGATCCGGCCAGCCTTCCAATGTCTGCCATTCCGCCGACAAACTGTCCGGAAGCGCCGTTTGCCAGGCCTGAAAGGCCGCATGCAGCGCCGACATGCGCATTTCTTCCGCGGCGCGGTCGGGCGTTTCTTCCGGCAGCGTGATCAGACCCTCGGTCGCCGAGAGGATATCGATGGGCGGCGTGCGTATGGCCAGCACGTTGATGCGGCTGGCGCCCATCAGCGTCGCGCTGCGTTGCGCCGCCGCCAGCACCGCTTGCGCGGCGGCGGGGCGCTCCAGCAAGGCCAGAACCACGCCGGACAAATACTGCCTCCCTAATCCTTGCGCCGAGCCTAGAACGGACGGCGGCCGAATGCCACCCTCGGTTGCGCGGGCTACTGCGCCCGGCCGCGGGCCTGCACCGCTTCCCGCCGCGCCTCGATCGCCTCCGACGTTACGGCGTTATTGTACGGTATGCCGCGCTCATGCTCGAGTTCGATCGCCCGGCCAAACGACACCGCGTAGCCGTCATTGATCAGCGCCTTGTAGGCGGCGGAAAATTCCACATCGATCTGCGCCATGTCGGCGGCGAGCTTGTGTGCGCGTGCCATCAACTCATCGGGCGCAACCACGTGGTTGACCAGGCCCCAGGCAAGCGCCGTCTGCGCATCGAGGAAATTGCCTGTGAGCGAAAGCTCCTTCGCCCGCGAAATCCCGATCATGCGCGACAATTTCTGGCTCAGGCCCCAGCCCGGCATGATGCCGATGCGCGCATGCGTATCGGCAAAACGCGCATTCGTGGAGGCAAGCAGCACATCGCAGGCGAGCGCCAGTTCAAACCCGCCGGTAATGGCGACGCCGTTGATGGCGCCGATGATCGGTTTGCGGAATCGGTTGAGAACGGAAATGGGATCGTCCGGGTCGGTAACGGCACCGCCGATGCTGCCGCCGGCGCCAAGCTCCTTCAAATCGAGGCCGGCACAGAACGCCCGCTCGCCGGCGCCGGTAAGGATCACCACCTGCACGCTGTCATCCTGATTGAGGCTGCCGAACGCATGGGCGATGGCGATGCGCAACTCCATCGACAGCGCATTCATTTGCTGCGGCCGGTTGAGCGTGACGGTTGCGATGCCGTCTTCCACCTTCGTAATCAGAACCGTCATCGCGTCCTCCCTTATTGCCGTGCCGGCATCGTGCCCATGTATTTGGCGATAATACCCAGCATCACCTCATCGGCGCCGCCGCCGATGCTGCCAAGCCGGCCATCGCGATAACTGCGGCTGATCGGCGTTTCGTCCATGAACCCCATGCCACCCCAATATTGCAGACAGGAATCGGCGACTTCGCGCTGCAGGCGGCCGCCTTTCAGCTTCGCCATGCTGGCGAGTTTCGTGCAATCGCCGCCGCCGACATGGATTTCTATGGCCTTCCAGGTGAGCGCGCGCAGCGCTTCCGTTTCGGTGGCAAGCTCCGCCAGGCGAAAATGCACCACCTGGTTGTCCAGAATCGATCTGCCGAACGCCTTGCGTTCCCGCGTATAGGCGATGGTCGCCTCGATCATCCGCTCGCAGCCCACCGCGGATTTCACCGCGGCATAAAGCCGCTCCTCCTGGAACTGCATCATCTGATAGACGAAGCCCTTGCCTTCCTCCCCGATCAGGTTGCGCACCGGCACCCGGACATCCTCGAAATACAGCAACGCCGTGTCGGAAGAATGCATGCCCATCTTGCGCAGCTTCTTGCCGACCGTAACGCCGCGCGCGCGCTTGCCGTTCTCCATCAGCGGCACCACGATCAGCGATTTGTTGCGATGCACGGCGCCGTCGCCGGTATTGGCCAGCATGCACATCCAATCGGCCTGCGTGCCGCTGGTGATCCACATTTTCGACCCGTTGATCACGTAATCGCCGCCATCGCGCACGGCGCTGGTCCTGATGCTGGCAACATCGGAGCCGGCACCCGGCTCTGACACGCCAATGCACGTCACCATGTCGCCGGCGATCGCCGGTGCCAGATACGCAGCCCGCAATTCCGGCGAGCCGAACCGCGCCAGCGCCGGCGTCGCCATGTCTGTCTGCACGCCAATCGCCATCGGTATGCCGCCGCAATTGATGCTGCCGGTCGCCTCGTTGAAGACCGCCGCATAGGAATAATCGAGACCTAGTCCACCATTCTCCACCGGCTTGTTGATGCCGAGCAGGCCCAGGTCGCCAAGTTTCTTGAACACCTCGTGGGCGGGAAAAATCTCAGCCGACTCCCACGCATCCACGTGCGGATTGATTTCCGCGGCGATAAAACGCTCGGCGGTGCGGCGTAGGGCTTCGTGCTGGTCAGTTAGCTGCATGCGTGGCTCCGGGAAAAGGCCAGGGGGCGCTGCCCCCTGGACCCCCGCTAAGGACAAGTCCTTAGAACCTATTTTTTCGGCGCTTCGGTCAAGGGCCGACTACCAGTGCATGCCGGGGCCCCAGTGGATCGTCACCTGGCCGACGACCATGCGAGGCTCGTCGTAAATGTCGGCGCGGAAACCCGCCAGGCCGTAGATCGGGTAGCCGCCGACAGGGTAGGTCTTGTTGAGGGCATTCGTCATGATGAAGGAAAAGTCCAGCGGCTTGCCGAGGAAGCGATTCCAGTCCACGCGCACATTGAGGTTTTCCTGCCCCTTGAAATACGCCATGGGATCAAGCGGATCGGCAATCGTGTAATGCGTGGAGAGGCTGAAATCTCCGGTGATGCCGAGCGAGCCGAGGCGTTCCGGCAGCGGCAGCGTGTAAATGCCGGTAATGCCATATTTCTGTATCGGCGAGTAAAAGAGCTGCGTGCCTTTCAGATTGATCCCTTCCTGCAGGAAGGGAGTGGAAAACACCGCGCGCAACAGTGAAAAATAGCCGCTGACCTGGAAATTCGGCGTAATCAGCGCCGTGTGCTCCAGCTCCATGCCGTCGATATGCGCCCGCCCCGCATTCTGCACCACGGAGGCGATGGTGCCGCCCGCGACTGTCGCGAAGGATGCCTGTATGCTGCTATAGACATCGTGGAAGAGCGCGATATTGGTGCGCATCGGACTGTCCCACAGCATCCAATCCTTCTTCAACCCGATTTCCGTATCGAATACGTATTCCGGCTGGAAGGATTGATCGAACACGTTGCCGGCAAGATCGCGCGGCGCCGGCAGATTGAAGCCACCGGTTTTATAACCGCGCCGCAACGTGATGTAGGCGAGTGTCTTGGGATCGAACTGTTCGCTGAGCGTCGCACTCCAGGTCGGCGCGGTGAATTCCGCATGCTCGCTGTCAAAGCAGATCGGCCGGCCGTTCACCGCATAGATCTGGGTGCGGGCGACGCATTGGCCGACGCTGTTCAACTGATTGATCGAAGCCTGGCGTTCATCCCAGCTATAGCGGAGCCCGGCGGAAGCCTTCAGGCCAGGCAGCAGATCGCCGAGATTATACTCGCCGTGCAGGAACACCGACTCGCTCTTATCATTGAATTTGTGATAATCGATGATCGAGCTTGAAACCGTCAGCGGATTGTAAAGTTCCGGCAAGGATTTCAGCGAAGGCGGCGGACCGAACTCCAGGGCGCGGCTGATCGTGGGCTGGCCGGGATCGGCGTTTTCCAGATACGTGCCGATGATGTAGTGCAGTTTGTCGTTGAAGGCGACGCCCTGCAATTGCAGCTCCTCGCTCAATTGCTGCAGTGCGTCCTCGCCCCAATCGCCTTGCGTGTTGGTGCTGCGCACCAGCGGCAGCACCGTCCCGGCGAAATCCTCCGCCTGGTTGCGCCGCTCGAACCGGTAGCCGAAAATATTCTTCAGCGTCAGATCGTCATTGATGTTCCAGGTGGTGATGTCGGTCGCGTCGAACGATCTCTCCTGGTCGAAGTAATTTGCATCGCTCGCGAATTGCCGCGGTCCCAGCGAACGTTGCAACGCCAGCAACTGATGCAGCAAGGCATTCGAGTAGTAGGAAACGTCGTTGGCCTTCAGCGCCGCCTCATAGGTTTGTATAAGGCCGCTCGGGCAGCCGGGAATGGGCGTGGTGATGCCGAGGCCACCGGCGGATTTTGGCCCATAGCCCTCAAGGCAGAAGACGGACGGACCGGTGCCACCGAACGTCAGTGGAATATTGGTGCCGGGGATGACGCCTTCCTTCAGCACCACGTCCGGATTGAATTCGAGCGGAATGGAGGACGTGCCGTTCTGGTTGATCATCCTGCCATCGATCACCAGCAGATTATCCAACGAGTCATTGATGTGCGCATCCAGCGACACGCGATAGGCATCATAGTCCCTGTCATCGAGCTTTTCGCCGGTATCGATATTGGTCGTAAAGCCGTCGCGCCGTGCCGTGGCACCGGAAACGCGCAGATCCAGCTTGTCCGGTACAAGCGGAAAATTCAGCGCGCCTTCCAGCTCGCGATCATTATAGTTACCAAGCCGCCCCTGAATATATCCCTCATAATCGTCACGCGGTCGCGCCGGTGTGAACAGGATCGCGCCGCCGGTGGTATTGCGGCCGAACAGCGTGCCTTGCGGGCCTTTCAGCACCTGCACATCCGCCATGTCATAGAATTCGCCGGGTCCCGACGTCAGCGTGGGCACTTCCAGGAAATAGATCGTAACGCTGGAGTTATTATGGACGCCCTGGTTGATGATGCCCGGTGTCTGGCCACGCAGATAGAATTGCGAATCGCTGCGCGTCTGGCCGCCGATCGAAAGATTGGGAACGGCGCGCGCCAGGTCGTTGGTATTCACCACGCCCTTGCGCTGCAATTCCTTGCCGCTAAAGGCGGTGATGGCAGTCGGCACGCGCTGCTGCCGCTCGGCGCGCCGCCGCGCCGTCACGATCACCTGCTCGATCTGTTCGTGCGGATGTTGCGCCAGCGCGACATCCGCGGGCGCCAGAATGGCCATGCACAGTACCGCGGCGGCCGCCTGGCGGGCGCACGTGCGGGGATGGAAACGGCGTCGGGCCAGCCGCATGGTCAGCTCCCCCCTGTCAGTCCGGCGCGCTCCCCGTCTGTGCGGGGCGATGCGACGCGCGCCGCATAGGGTCGTCACTCTCACCCAGCTTCACGGGAAGGTAAAGCCAGAAACGCAATCCGGACATCATCGGCCACAAAAATGCCGGATCGCGTAGCAGATCGCGGCATTTACCACGCATACAGGTGGTCTGGCCGCTCTCGATTGGCGCCTCGGTGCGCCCCTCAAGGCACCTCGAGCAAGCCGGCCGCCCGGAAGCTCGTGGTGCGTCCGTTGCCGATGATCACGTGGTCCAGCACGCGCACACCGAACAATTCCACTGCCGAACACACCTGTTCCGTCATATCGATGTCGGGTTCCGATGGTGTCGGATCACCGCTCGGGTGGTTATGCACCAGTATCAACCCGGTTGCCTCAAGTTCCAGCGCCCGCCGGGCGACTTCCCGCGGATAGACCGGCGTGTGGTTCACCGTGCCGCGCGCCTGCGCCTCGTCGGCAATCAGCCGTCCCGCCTCGTCCAGGAACAGAATGCGGAACATCTCCACCTTTTCGCGCGCCACCATGCCGGTGAGGTAGGCGACCAGGCGCGGCCAATCATCCAGCACCGGCCCGCGCGCGAGCCCGGCGCGCAGCAGCCGCTGCGCCGCCTCCTGCACCAGCTTGATGAGCGCCACCGCATGTTCATTGAGCCCAGGCACCGCAGAAAGCTCGCGCGGCGTCGCGGCCAGCACGTTAGGGAAACCGCCGAACCGATCCAGCACGCTCGCGGCGAAATCCGCGTCGCCTCGCCCCTGGGTCGCCAGCGCCAGCAACCGCGCCATCAGCTCCGCATCGGTTGGCGCCGTCCCGGCCGCGCCTGTCCGCACAAGACGCGGGCTGAGCAGGGCAGGGGGCGCTTCCGCGAATCCCCGCGGCGCCACCGCCGCCCGATCCTTGCGAACCGTGGGTCGGCCGCCAAACAAAAATGCAACCATGGGTAGTTTAAATGTAATCATGCACCCTGTAGGGTAGCAGAATCTTAACGTTTGAGGGAGTGGAAACATTGCCGCGCGGCTTCAGCGACGCCTCTGCCTGGCCGCCCAGGCCGGCCGCCACCGCAACGCTGGAAACGAAGCCCTTTCCCAGCACCGGTCCGCACGGCCACCGGCGCCGCATGCGCGAGCGTCTGCTGGAGCGTGGCGGCGCCGGCCTCGCCGACTACGAACTGCTCGAAATGCTCTTCTTCTTCGGCTTCCCGGGCGGCGACACCAAGCCGCTGGCCAAGGCCACCATCAATCGCTTCGGCGGCCTCGCCGCCGCCCTCTCGGCCGATGCCGACACATTGAAATCCATCCCCGAGGAGCTCTCCGAAGACTGCGTGCAGGGCCTGCTGCTGGTGCAGGATGCGGCCAATCGCCTCGCCGCCGCCGATCGGCGCGAAGCGCCCATTCTCACCGACTGGCTCTCCCTGCAGGAATACCTGCGCGACCTGCCGGAACTGCCGTTGCGGGTCCTCTATCTCGACAACAAGAACCGTCTGCTCATGGACGAGGCAGCGCCATCGCCCCATCTCGATGCGCCACGCGTCCGCGCCATCCTGCGCCGCGCCCTCGGCCTTCATGCGGTATCCGTGCTGCTGGCCGCATCCCGCGCGGACCCAACGCCCACCCTCGCCGATCGCGACGCCCTGCGCCGCCTGCGCGCCGCCGGCGAAGCCGTAACGGTTACCGCGCACGACCTGGTGCTGCTGAGCGGCGACCGCCTGATCAGCGTGCAACACTGGTGCTGAGCGCAGGAGCAAAAGTTCTTTGCTTCTTTCTTTCAAGAAAGAAGAATCTTCTTTTCTGGTTACTGCCCAGGTAGGGCAAAAAGGAGAACAGGCAAGAAAGGACTTCTTTTCTGGAGAAAAGAAGCAAAAGACTTTTGTCTGTTACGCTTGCCGCAACATTAGCGCCGGTCCTCGGCCGGGAGTCCGGCCGCGGCCCAGGCTTCCTCGCCGCCGCGATACCAATAGAGGTTTTTCACACCGCCGGCGCGCAGGCGCAGTGCGGTGTTGTAACCGTCGGGTCCGGTGCAGAACGTATCCATGACCACGACACCGCCGGGCGAGGTTTGCAGGCGCCCGACATAAGCTTGATTCTATAGTGGATCGTCGCCGCCCGGTGCGTCCGCGAGCAGCAGCGCGCCGCGCGGCAGCGCCATGCCGCGGCCGACATCGAGAATGAGGGGCGCTTGCGCAGCCGCGCGCAAGCGGCCGAGTGTCGCTGTGTCGATTGTTACGGCACCGGGAACACGCATCGGCGTCGGCGTGAATTCGCCGCCGGCGAGCGGCGACGTGGTGGGCGCGAGCTTATCGTCCTCGCTGGGATCGGCAAAGCGCGGCATGCCCGCGGCGACGAGGGCGTTCGCGATGTCGGTGAAATAGGGCACGCCCGCCTGCGCCCGGGTGAGGAAGATGGCGGTGAGACGCCACACGGTGCGGCGCGGCCAGATGGCGCGATAGGCCTGGTAGCGGCGCTGCGCTTCGGCCGGGTTGCCGGCAAGCGCGGTGGCGGCAATCAGGAAGGCGCGGGTGCCCTCCATCTGCGTCGGCGAATCGACATTTCCCGGCGGCGGTCCGGCTTGCGCGTCGGCGCGGCCCAGCAGGGGCAAGGCGGCCGCCGGATGACCGCCGAACAAGGTCGCAAGCCCGAGCAACTGGTAGCGACCGCTCATGCCCGGGCCGAGCGGGTCGATGCGCAGCACC